>JAGWYI010000250.1 GCA_018969455.1 Bacteroidota bacterium
AATCATTATAAATCAGCAAAATCCATCCTGATTTATCCACAAAATCCGGCGAATTCTGGTATAGAAATAAATGGCAATTTTATCGTACCGAAATGACTTGCTCCGAACCTATCATGGGCAAACGTTTCATGCGCAACAGCAACTGCACCGTGGCAATTACATCTTTCTCGCAATACGTTGCAATTCGATCCAAATCACGCTCTTCCCAATAAACACGCGCAACATCACTGCCATCAATGTCGTCTTTCGGTGAAGGTATGTTGAAAATGGCTGTCAACAAACGCAATGAAGTGTAATTTTTGTTGTCGCCAAACTTCCACATCTCCAATGTATCTACCAAATGCTTGGTTTCCCAGGGCTTTTTCCCGGCAATATCAAGCATACGGGGCAGGGGCAACTGGTTTACAAGCATCCTGCGACAGATGTACGGAATGTCAAACTCTTTAATATTATGCCCGCAAATGGCAAATTTGTCGGGATTATTAAAATGCTTGTTCAACAAAACACTAAAGTCTTCCAACAAATTGGCTTCAATGTGGTTGGCAAATGATTTTATCCGCAATATTGGTAAATCCTCTCCCGCTTGTTTGGTCAAAAATCCGGCACTAATGCACACAATCTTGCCAAACTCGGCATAAATGCCTGCCCGATCGGAAAAAGTATCCGCTAACTCGTCATACTCCAACTCATCCTCCGGTCGACGTAATATCTGACGCGCTTTCACCCCCCATAACTCCTGCAGTGACTCCGGAAGCGCATCAAAATCAGATGCGCCGGGAACAGTTTCAATATCAAGAAACAAAATATTGTGTAAATCAAATGCATCAAAAACGGACATACTGGTAAAATTTTAATCCTGTAAAGGTACGATGATTCCGGCTTTAGTTTACTGCTCTGTTTTTTTTCATCTAAATTCAAAGTACATACAAACAAATTATTCAATTGGTTTTCAGTTCTTTGCAGCACCTTTCAAACCTGCCAATCAAAAACTTTCTTTCACCCTGCGCAATAAAGCAAAGGCACATGCGGTTATTTAGGCAGTTCTTGCAACACAATGCCTTTTTTTAATCGCATGACAATCTTCGGGAGAAAGGTTGATTATGTCAAACGCAACAACAATCACTAACGTTAAACCTTTCATTTTTCTGAGTATGAACACTCCCACCAATTTCAATCAGCCCACAACCCCGAACTACGGCGGCGGATCCAGCGAAAACAACAACCAAAAACGCCTTACAACCATCATGGGTGTTGCAATCGCCATCCTGCTTGGATTGTGCGTGTTTCTTTTGGTGAGCAAATACAAAACCAGCCAATCCCTCACCCTGACACAAACCGAACTGGCTGAACAAAAAACGGCTTTCGCCGACCTGGATGCCAAATACAACGAAGCAGTTACCCAACTCGAACAGCAAAAAGGCATCAATGCCGAACTCGACAATAAAATTAATGCGCAACTCCAGGAACTGGAAGCACGCAAAAATGAAATCGCTGGCTTGATTCGGGATAAAAAAGATTACCGCTCTGCTATTGCACGCCTGGAAAAACAAAAGAATGAATACCTGGCCCAAATCGACGAGCTGAAAAAACAAGTGGGTATCTTAACCGAAACCAACCAACAACAAGGCCAGCAAATTCAACAACTGAACACTTCACTCACGGAAACTAAAACCAAACTGGATGAAGAAAGCACCGCAAAAGCAGCTCTGGTGTCTGAAAAATCCAGCCTGGAAGCTGAAAAAACACAACTGAGCAAAAAAGTGGACATCGCTTCCGCCATCCGTGTGAAAAACGTAACAGTGAAATCCCTGATGGTGAAAAGCAATGGCAAAGAACGGGAAAAAAGCCGCGCCGGTAAAGTAGACAAATTGAACATCTGCTTCACAACCGAACCTAATGAAGTGGTTCCTGCCGGAGAAGAAACTTTCTACCTCCGCATCATCGACCCTACCGGCGCTCCTTTGGCCATCGAAAGCCTGGGTTCAGGTGTTGCACAAGACAAACGCAATGAAACTGAAGTGCGCTTTACTACAACCGCTACCTGCAACTACCAAAATGGCGAAACCAATGTGTGTGGCGCTTGGCAGCCTGGCCAAAATTTTGCCAAAGGCAAGTACAAAGTGGAAGTGTACAACAAAGGTTACCTGGTGGGTAACGGCTCTTTCAACCTGAAATAAGGCGCTCCCTCCCATTTAGACATATAAAGCCGTTCCGTTCGCCTAAAGCGAATGGAACGGCTTCCTTTTTTTAGGAAAAACACCTTATTAAACGCTTACATTCGTACAATAAACCCATCAATCCCTCCTACGATCTGAATTGATTACCTCGATTCACCCATAAATTTCTCTCTTACTGGCTTTCAGGGTGTTTATCAAAAGTGCGGTAACCGTCATCAGACCAACCCCGCCCGGAACCGGTGTGATGTAGGAACATTTTGGCGCAACCGACTCAAAATCAACGTCGCCCACCAGTTTGAAGCCGCTTTTTTTACTTTCGTCTGCCACCCGGTTGATGCCCACGTCAATTACAACGGCTCCCTCTTTTACCCAATCGCCTTTGATGAACTCAGGAATGCCAATCGCAGCCACCACGATGTCGGCCCGCCGCACTTCCGCAGGCAGGTCATGCGTGCGCGAGTGCGTGAGTGTCACCGTACAATCGCCCGGATAACCCTTGCGCGACAATAATATGCTGATCGGTGTGCCCACGATGTTGCTGCGGCCCACTACCACGCAATTTTTACCAGCGGTTTCAATGTGGTAATGACGCAAAATCTCCACAATGCCATACGGGGTTGCGGGTAAAAAAGCGGGCATGCCCTGCGCCATGCGCCCGAAATTGATCGGGTGAAACCCATCCACATCCTTGCGGTGATCAATTGCCAGGGTTACGCGCTCGTCATTGATGTGTTTGGGCAGCGGCAATTGCACAATAAATCCGTCTACATCAGGATCGGAATTGAGCTGCTGCACAAGCTCCAGCAGCTCGGCTTCTGTCGTTTCTGCCGGACGCTGAATCAGGGTGCTTTTGAACCCCACTTCCTCGCAGGATTTAATCTTGCTATTCACATACACCTGACTGGCAGCATTTTCACCCACCAAAATGGCGGCCAGATGCGGGGTTTTCTTCAATCCGGCGGCCACTTCAGCCGCCAATTGTGCTTTTATGGTTTGGGAAACCAACTTCCCGTCGAGTAACTGCATACTATATGGTGTGATTAGGTGTTTATTTCAAAGTGAGCAACCCGAAAATCCCGGCATCTATCCAGCCACGGTTTTTGTCGGCGCCCGGTACAAAAACATTGCCCATGAAATTCTCGCGCTCGGGCGAATGATCGTTGTCGCAATATGCCAACGCAAATCCCATTTCCTTGCCTGCTTTTAACAACAAAGGCACGTTGTTGCCGCCCGGCACATAATCATTTCCATCAAAAATGCGCACCGCCACTTCCCAGGTGCTCACGTGGCCGCGGGTAAGCCGCCGGGTTTCACAATGGTCGTTGAAATACTGGAAAGAACTGTCGGTGGAAACATCCACAACTTTTCCATCGAGTGCAATATGATAGGCAAATGCATTAAAATTGTATTGGTGGTTGCCGCCCGATGCATCTGCATCGACAAAAATTTCAAGGCAATCGTCGTCCCAGTATTTTTCAAGTCCATTGGGATGGATGTCAATAAGGGTGTCGTCGGTGATTTCGGCGAGCACATACAGGTTGTTTTCGTCCCAGGCAATTTTATATCGCCCCTGATAATCATCGGCGCTCGGTGGCTGACCAATCCACAACTGATCCAGCGGGAGCCAGGGAGCATCTTGCCATACGGCATCGTCGCTTTTTCCATCGAGGGTCGGGGTGCCGTAAAAAGCATCAAAAAGTGCTTTTGGAGCAGGCGCTTCGTTTTCATGTTTCGGGGTTCCCGCATGGCCAAGCCACAAGGTTAAAACCACCACCAAAAGCGCAATGCTCAGACCAATAATGGATTCTCTTTGCATTCCTATTAATTTTTGTGCAAATGTTGAATAATTTTGGGAATAATTCCCTTGGAATCATTCTAAAGAAGCATTTTTGCCATACAAAGTGTAAAAAGTACAATTTTCTTCTTGCCAAAAAGTGTACTGAATTGTTCTACCTTTGCGCCCACAGCCCCGAGCAGCCAAGTCTTCATTCTTAATCTGATTCATGTCATGGAACCATCCGGATATTTGCCTATCGTTTTGCAATCGCTTGTTGCCTTGGGCTTCGTTGCACTCGTATTGATTGTGGTCCCTTTTCTTGGGCCCCGCCGCAAAAGCAATAAAAAGAACGAAAATTTTGAATGCGGAATTGAAGGTCAGGGCAATGCCCGCATCCCGGTTTCCATCAAGTATTTCATGACCGCCATTTTATTTGTGCTGTTTGATGTGGAGGTGATCTTCTTTTACCCCTATGCCGTGAATTTCCGCGATATGGGTTGGGAAGGATTTTCGGCCGTTCTGATGTTTGTCGGCGTATTTTTGATTGGCTTTTATTACGTTTTGCTGAAAGGCGCCCTGAATTGGGAAAAATAAACGCAACAGCACACCCTGTTTGTCTACACAAATAACTTGTCGAATATGTCAATAAATACAGTAGAAATGCCTGAAGGCTACGGAGGTGAGGGGTTTTTCGCCACATCTTTGAGCAAAGCAATTGGCCTTGCCCGTGCCAATTCGGTTTGGCCGCTCCCTTTTGCCACTTCCTGTTGCGGCATCGAGTTTATGGCCACCATGGGCGCCAATTACGATTTGGCGCGCTTTGGCATGGAACGGCTCTCTTTTTCTCCACGTCAGGCCGATTTGTTGATGGTCATGGGCACCATTGCCAAGAAAATGGGGCCGATCCTTAAACAGGTATACACCCAGATGGCCGAACCTAAATGGGTGATTGCCGTGGGCGCATGCGCGAGCTCGGGCGGTATTTTTGATACTTACTCGGTTTTGCAAGGCATCGACAAGGTTATTCCGGTAGATGTTTATGTGCCCGGTTGCCCACCACGCCCCGAGCAAATCATCGATGGCGTCATGAAAATTCATGAACTGGTAAAAAATGAGCCGCTGCGCCGCCGTTATTCCCCTGAATATCAGCATTTGCTTGAAAAATACCAGATCGGATAAGCACTCCATCATCCAGCCAACTTTATTATGAGCAGTCTTACAAACGAATTGGCACACGCCCGGATTCTGCAACATGCAGGGGAAATGGTGTTGCACAGCGAAACCGCATACGACGGGGTGACAATTGTAGAAACGGCGCCGGAAAACTTGATCGGTTTGCTTACCCTTCTCAAAGAAGATGAAGCATTGAATTATCATTTCCTCACGACGCTGAATGTCATTCACTACCCCGATCAAACAGGAAAAGAACTGGGCATTACTTACCACCTGCACAACTGGATCGACAACCGTCGCCTGCGCGTACGCGTGTGGATTTCAAGCGAAAAGCCTTTCGTGTCCTCTATAAGCGGCATTTGGCCTTCCGCCAACTGGATGGAACGGCAGGAATTCGACTTTTTTGGCGTTCAATTTACCGGGCACCCCAATTTGAAGCGCATCCTGAACGTGGAAGACCTCGACGTATTCCCGCTCCGAAAAGAATACCGCCTCGAAGACGGTACCCGTACCGACAAAGACGACCGTTTCTTCGGACGGGAAGGCAACTACCAACAAAGGCTCGACTAATCTATACACCATGCAGGTTCAATCCTACTTTTCTCAACTCGATAATTTCGAAGGCGAATTGGCAACCCTCAACCTGGGACCAACGCACCCCGCGACCCATGGTATTTTCCAGAATGTGCTGAAAATGGACGGCGAACGCATCGTTTCCGCCGAACCAACCATCGGTTACATCCACCGCGCATTCGAAAAATTGGCCGAACGCCGACCATACAATCAGGTTACGCCCATTACCGACCGCCTCAATTACTGCTCCTCCCCCATCAACAACATGGGCTGGCACATGACGGTCGAAAAATTAGCCAAAATTGAGCTGCCCAAGCGCGCGCAATACATGCGCATCATCATTATGGAACTGTCGCGCATCGCCGACCACCTGGTGTGCAATTCGGTAATCGGGGTGGATACCGGCGCTTTAACCGGCTTTACCTACGTTTTCCAGGAACGCGAACGCATTTACGATATGTTCGAAGAAGTGTGCGGCACCCGCCTCACCACCAATATCGGACGCATCGGCGGCATGGAACGCGATTTTTCCCCGCGTTTCCACAGCCTGCTGAAAGATTTCCTGAAAACATTCCCGGCCAAATTTGCAGAATTTGGCGGACTGCTCGAACGCAACCGGATATTTATGGACCGCTGCATTGGCGCAGGACCCATTTCAGCCGAACGCGCGCTGGCTTACGGGTTTACCGGCCCCAACCTGCGTGCTGCCGGTGTGGATTATGACGTACGCGTAATGGAGCCCTACAGCAGTTACG
>JAGWYI010000251.1 GCA_018969455.1 Bacteroidota bacterium
TTCAAATACAATTCGAAGTGGCTCGTATGATTTCCGTTTTGATCCACATCGCTTTCTTCTCCGAGCACAATTTCATTGATTAAATAGCGGGTTGCGGCGTCTCCAACCGGCATCCAGGGCGTAGCAGTACACGTGAGTTGAATCTGGAGCGATTTGAGAAGCGACATAAAATCCCAAACGGCAAAAACATGATGTTGCGCAAAAAGACGCAGGTCATTGAGGGATAGCAGGTTTTGATAAAGCGGGTGATCCAGCAGCGCCTCGCGAGCAGGCGCGATGGCCTGGCGGAAATGTTCAATTCTTGACATGTTTATTGATTTGGATCCCTAAGAAACTGTTTTAAAACCTTAGAAATAAATGAAAGGTACAAATTTTGAAGCCAGGCAAAGCTTATTTTTGAGGGTGTAGCCATGTCTAGTTGCCGAAAAAATAAATGAAGCATGGCGTTGAAAGATTTGCCTTGCAGCATTTCCGAGGTATTAAAACAGCGTTTAACATTGCGCTTTCAAATTGGTTTTAAAAATCCCAACAAAAAAGGTCAAAAAACAATATTCTTGTTTTTCAACCTTTGTTTGTAGGTCATAAAAAGGATTAAATGAAAGAGAACCATGCGTGCTTTGAAAACGTCCCACCATTTTCATCGAAATTTATCACAATGTGATTAAAGGTTCTCAAAAAAACATCCCAGCTGGATGGGATAGCGTAAACAACGATTCGGATAAAACAGATCGAAAATCTACGCATACCCATCCTACACGGGAAAAATTGATCATAGTGTGTGCGATGTTTATAGAGCGTGTGTATTTGTCTTGCCCTGGCTAGAAGATTCGGCGCCCTGGCTTTTCAGGGCGCCTTTCCATCTTCATTTTGAAAAAATTCCAGAAATTTCAAATATTGTTTTACAACAATGCGTACTCGGATCATTTATTTTTTAAATCTTCGCGTGCGCCAACGTTTTGACGCACGCTCGGAAAACCGCTGACAAAACTGAATTTGTCAATTCAAACACACCCTTATGAATAACTTGGAGGAGTCCTGATCCACCTTCCATAAGTTCAAGAACTATGTAAAATTTGAATTTTCAACAGGCACTAAGCCAGGTTGCTTCCTTCCGCTTCATAAAAGTATTTTACGATAGCAGCCTGTGAAGTCAGTTGAAGTTTGTTCATGATGTTTCTGCGGTGAATTTTGACAGTTAAAACACTGATGCCCAGTTCCTCGGCAATCTGGGCAGAGGGTACCGCTTTCCCCAGGCGCTTGAAAACATCCATTTCTCTTTTTGTAAGGGCATTAGATATCGAATGCGGCTGTACCGGTATTCCGTTTTGATGTGAATCGGGCGCCTTAAACAGGCTCAATTCCTTGCTGAAATAGGCTTCTCCTGCCAGTACGCGCGATACCGCACGACCCAGTTCTTCTGAATTACAGGTTTTCAGAATAAACCCGTCAATTCCGGCCCGGAAGAGGGTGCGCATAAAACGCGGATCGGGAATTGATGCCAGCACCAGAATCAGTAACTGGGGATTTTGTGCTTTTATTTGTTCGAGAATCGGAACTATTGAAGGATCAGAGCAGGATAAACCAAGAATGCAAAGGTGAAAATGCTGCTCGTTGGCGGCCTTTACCAAGTTTTCGTTCAGTTCAGGAACGACCTGGATGTTTTGTGTAACTCTACCCATAAACGGGCGAAGTGCTGTCAGCAAACCACTTGCAAAAAAAGGGTGTGCATCGGCTACAAGGATTCGGAGGGATCCGTTTAATTTATTATTACCCATCTTCTTGAACAAAGCAATTTTTAATATGCTTACGGCACAAAGATCCGAGGATTATGTAAGGCAAAAACCGGCATTTATGTAAACAATTTCCATGAACATGTAATAAATTACAGCATCTATCTCGTGTACAGCAGCCTTTCCACAAAATTTTCATTGGCAGATTCCATTTTTAGATACAACACACCACTTGGTGTATTTGCAGGCAATTCGGCCCAGAAAAAATGCGCTCCTTTGGGATAATCCAGGGCTTTTTGAAGCAGTATTGTCCCATATTGATCACAAATTGATATTTTTACATATTCATTTTTTGTCAAACAAAAATGTACTGCGGTAGATCGGTTAAAAGGATTCGGACGCACCGAGACCGATTGCAGGAGGCGGGTATTGTGTGCTGCATTTTTAAATTCAAGCCCAAGTTGACGGGATTTGTCATATTGATTCTGCACAGTAAAACATTCAGTGGGTGTTACATCATTGGATAAGGAAATGGCAGTGTCTAAAGTACAATCCGCTTGAGCCCGAACTTCAATTCCGAAGATTGGAAGGTCCTTATCGGTCAGTAATGCCCGTTCTTCAGATCTGAAAAAGGAACAGGTAACCGCGTTGGGAAACAGGGCAAAATGTTCGGGGCCTAAAAGGGTCCCTGGAACCAGACGGAGTAAACTTAATTGGCGGGTATTCAAGGTGAATTGCAGCGAAAGTGGCAATTCGTCACATCTAAACCAGACAATAGTGGATTCTCCTTGTTTTAAACAGGAATTATCGATTCTGAGGAACAGAGAATCGGGCATTTCAGGTTTTTCTGTCCATGCCAATGAGCCTGTAGCAGATCCATTTACATCACCGATCTTTATCGCCTTGAAGTTCACATCATCCGTTCCCGCCTGTATATTCGGGATTTCAATTATTTCGGGAAAATCATCCAGAAATGGATTATCCTGATGTTTAAAATGATAGGTTCCAGGCAAAAAGCGCCAGCTTGCATTAGACGGGAACTCCTTGTAAATGCCCAGAATAAGTTTCCGAATTTCAACAATATCAAAAGATGTAATGCTGTTGGACCGATTGGCATCGGCCGCGATCCATTGCCAGGGTTCGGTAAAAGGTGTTATTCCAAGAATATGACGGTTAATTTGGAGAAGATCGTAAGTACTAACTCCGTTTAGCGCATTGAGGTTGGCGTAGGGCTCAAATATGCAGTTGTAATCGGCTGGAATCTGATCGAATGTAAAATTACCTGTATAATCTGAAAAGGCAAGCTGGTTTAATCCGGTTTGTCCTTGCAAGTAACCCGTTAAGTATACTGAAACGTCTTGCAGCGGCTCATGAGCAATGGTGGTAATCTTTCCTTTAAATTGAAATTGCGTAAGCGGCGCACAAACACCCAGTTCATCTGAAACCTGCACATTGATGTAACAAAAATTGGTATTTCCGTTCAAATCCCTGGCCCAGGCACGAATCAGGTTAAATCCAAGAAAATTACAGTTCACGGTTAATTCCTGAACAGGATTCCCGATACTGTCGACAGGAAAACCATTACCCGAAGCAAAAACCGATTCCAAAGCCAGCGACAGGCTATCGCCGGGCGTATAGTTATCAGATTTTTGCAAAAACAAGGTGCTTACGGGAATTGTGGCCAATCCCTCCGAATTCAGATTTGTTTTGTAGCCTGAATTGCAATAAACAAGGGGCGGTTGCACATCTTTAATTTCAAATGCCTGTTCAAAACTGGACTGGTTTCCGGTTATGTCCTTGACAATCCATTGAATCCGGTGTTTTCCGTATGGTAATACCGGTTTGGTAAATATAGCCGGATAGGTTTGTGTATTCCAGGCTACAACCGCCCGCAGCTTCTGATTATCAGGAACCAATTGAATTCCAAAGGCATACTTTTTGTCGGAAGCGACATTTCGGTTGTCAAATAATACAGGCAATCCGCCGTTATAATCCGGATTATTGGCGTTTCCTACAGTTACTTTCCCCCAGTCATTCACTTTTTTACTGTCTATGGCCGTTTCCTGAACACCATCCTGATTGGTATCCAGATACAAGATATAACGTACATCCAGTTGCGGCCCACTGCAACTGTCCTGTAATTCGATAAAAAGATTTACGGAACTTTCACCCAGATCGTGCAAACCGGATTTGGTATCAAACCAGTCGGGATTGTTCCAGAATTCGGGATCATTGTTTGTTAAATCGTTAATTACCATGCTTTTATCGAGGGGCTCGACATTATATGGCGGCGCCGTATCATACATCAAAATATGCTGGGTATACGTGAATCCTGAACCTGGTAAAGACAGCAGACTCCCATAGTTAAAACCGTTGATAACAGAGGAAATCCAGGGCGCCCCCAATCCAGGACTTGCGATAACCGCCTTTTTTATCAGGCTGTTTGTATCCAGATCCTGAGGATTAGGTACGTAAACCAGGGATAAAGATGGGTTTGCACCACATATTGGGTACAAGTTCCAGGTTCTGTTAATTTTGTACCAGCCATTTCCAGATGCCAATACTTCATCTTTACTGGAAACAGAAAATTGTTTTTGTCCGACTATGAGGGGTGGGCCCAAACTTCCGGATCCCGAACACCATGCGATTACAGTATCTGCAGGAAACTGAATTGCAAAATCCGGATTACAAAAGACCCTAATATTTTGCCTGCATTGAGAGGTGTTACCATAACAATCATAAGCATTGAATATCCTGGTCAGGCTTCCAGTGACACAAATGGAATCAAAATGTGTAAAATCCACTGTTTGACTAAGGCCGCATTGGCCCAGATATGATTTGGATGGGTCGAGGCAGGTGTTATCTGAAATTTGAGCATTTCCATATGCGATCAGGGAAGGATCAAAATGCACACAGGATATTGTAAGATCGGGCGGAGGAATACAAACCGGTTTAAGTTTGTCTTGAACGCTCACTTTCACTTCACAATCACTGAACAATGCTTCCGTGTTACAAGCGTAGGGGTTTAAAGAGACCTGATAAACCCGAACAATAATGGTTTGGGTAGTCCCTACCTCGCATGCGTAAAATTTAATGGAATCCGCCTCTGCTTTGGCAACAACTTTTTCACATAATGGAAGCGAATTGATGCAATTGGATACCAGTTCTGGTCGGCGGGCAGTAAAGCGCACACTGCTGCAATTGTCAAAACTGCCATCATCGAATATTTTGGCTTTAACCCAGGCTATACCACTTGATTTACAGGGTGTTATAGATGAAGATGTATAACAGTCCGTTGGATCATCTACTCCAATGCTCACCACAGTCTGTTGGTCGCAGACCGGGGTTGGCGGGATGCAATCTTCGATGGATATTTGAAACGAACAATTCACCTGGTTTCCACATTCATCCTGGGCATCAATGCGTACATTGTAATTTCCTACCGTCAGACAATCTGTTTTACCGAATTTTAGCATGGTTTGAGTACCTTGCGTAGAAGAAAGCACTTTCAATTGGGCGGGGTAGGTGAATTCGACCGGATTGTCTGATACAGGAATAAATTGTTGGACCAGAGCGGATGCGTTTCTTATGGGTGAACAGGCATCCTTGACGCCTATTTCGGGCATATCCACCGGCGCACAACAGGAATATGGCAATACTGAAATCCGCAAATTCGAAGGGCAATCGAGTTGTGGTGGAATTGTATCTGCAATTCGGATGATATTTTGGTGTTCGTACAATTTACTAAAATTTCCGATCGGGCAGTCATCAAAAAAAGTCCATTTATACAGAACGGATTTACTGTTTCCGCAAAAAGGGACTTCAGTTTTACGCAAAGTCAGTGAATAGGAGCAGTTGCTGTTGTCGGTCAGGATCTGGAATTTTCGCCCATTGCAAATAAATGCCGGAAGCAGCCCAGCATCCGGCAAGCTTTCCACTCCGTTTTGGCAATTGACGATGGTATCTTTGGGGAACAAAACCGCTCCTGCATGCACCCGGTGAACAAAAATTTTCTGAATGCAGGAGGCTTTGTTTTTCCAGATATCCTCCGCTTTCCAGGTTCGGAAGATGATTTGGCCCACATCGGTATTACCCGAAACGGTATCCCCGCATAGCACATTTTCAGATTGGTCAAAAAACTGTAAATTATAATTTGAACAATCCTGAACAATCGGAAAGGCGTTTTCCAAACCAAGCGTATCTTTTAAAAAAGCGGGTAAATAGCCTGGAATTCCACAAAAGACATGCAGGTCTTTACACTGTAGGGCGGGTTTTAACTTGTCTTCAATGAATGCGGTTCCAGTACATGTATTGCCGCTTGGTTTATGGGTGACTTTTATCTGAATCAATTTCCCGATTTGCTGGATTGAGATCGGATTGTTTATTACCGATTGGCCAAGGGAATCAGAGAGCGACACTTGATACTCATTCCAGCAATTGGAGTTGCCATTTAAAATATGCCAGGGTTTAAAAAGAAAGGTGCAGGTAGTATCCAGAGCAACATTGACGCGGTTTTTACAAATGAGTTGAGTTGGATTGGTATGCGTTGTGGAGCATGTATCGCCGACAGACAAAGAAACACCTGCTTCATTATGGAGTGTTAATTTAAATCCAGCGCCATCCGCATGAAATCCTTTGAGTTGAAGTCGGCCCATGGTATCTGTTGACAAAAGTGTTCCGGCAGCATAAGGCATT
>JAGWYI010000252.1 GCA_018969455.1 Bacteroidota bacterium
CTCCCGAAAATCACGAATGGAAGCGAACCAAGTAAGGTGGCGGTTACGCGGCGAAAAAGAATAAACTTGTTTTCCAGGTTAAACATCAATCCGCTCAATTCCCAAAGGGATCCGGCCAGAATTACGGTAAAAAGTAAATAAAAAGCAGTGGCGCCGCCAAAAACGCCTCCCAGCATGGCTATCACAAAAATGATGGCGGAAATCGCTCTTTGCTTCATTTTATATCAGATGGAATGTGAATAAAACCGTTTAACCCATTTACACGAAAATGGTAAAAATCAAACCGCAAAAATAAGGAACAATATACTGGCAAACTTAAAATTACTATCTTTAGCATCTAAAATCCAGATCGAGTATGAAATTCCCCTCAATCCAAAACTGGTTGGGCGCCAGCATTATGGCCTTTAAACGCTTCCCCTTTGCCATGGCATCTGCCATTGTGGCCGTCTTTTCGGTAATGCTGTTAATCGAAAAACAATTTACAGGCCATTTGCCCAGATTCTGGATGATGGCCCAATTGGGAATTCCGCTTTTTACTGCCCTGCAAGTGCTGGTGGAGTCGCGCAAACTTCAAAAAACCGCCTGGATTTTAATCATTCCGCTCCTTGCCACAGCTACTCTGGTGCTTTATGGCTGGCTTTTGCCCAATTTTGATCAGTCAGAACACATCATCCGGTATATGGTTTTGCTGCTTACTGCACATTTGTTGGTTTCGTTTGCGCCTTATTTAAATGAAAAACCCGTCGCCGACTTCTGGGAATACAACAAACAGTTGTTTGCCAACATCATCATTGGCGGCGCTTATACTTTTATTCTATGGGGTGGCCTTTCTATGGCAATTTTTGCCGTAAATCGGTTGTTTGCACTGGATTTGGACGAAAAAATTTATCTCCACCTGATGGTGCTGTTGGCAGGTTTGTTCAATACAACCTTTTTCCTCTACCATTTTCCGCAGGATTTTGAATTTGACCAGTACGAGCGCAGCTATACCCTTGTGTTCAGTACTTTAAGCAAATTCATTTTAATCCCCATCGTAGTGTTGTATTTTGTTATTTTATATGCGTATTCGGCAAAAATCCTGTTTAGTTGGTCCCTGCCCATCGGCTGGGTTTCGAGCCTGGTCATCGGGTTTTCCGTGGCCGGAATTTTAACCTATTTGCTGAATTACATGCTTCCGGAATACGATGAAAGCAAAATTCCCCCTTTCTACAAAAAATGGTTTTGGCGCATCATGCTTCCCATGGTTTTGTTGTTGTTTGTGGCAATTGGGCGGCGTATTACAGATTATGGCATAACCGAAGGTCGGTTTATGGTAGCCCATGTAGGGGTATGGCTGCTTCTATGTGGATTGTATTTTGTGATTTCCAAAAACGATAACATCAAGTTTATCCCCATTTCTTTAGCAATATTTGGCTTAACTGCTGTACTGGGACCATTCAGCGCTTTTCAAGTGTCGTTCAATAGCCAAAAAAATATATTGAAAAATGTTCTTATTGAAAATGACCGATTTGCTGAAGGACGGATGAAACCGAGTGCCAAACCGGTTTCAAAAGAAGCAACACAGAAAATCTACGCCGTTCTGGATTATTTTAACGACCGCAAAAGTCTATCCGTTTTACAAAACTGGTTGCCCACACCGATTGCTAATTTCAAGTCGGATAAAATTTCCACAATTGATAGCATCGCACACTGGATGAATATCAACGATCGATATCCACATGGTAGCATCCATGAAGATCGAAGAGAATTAAATTTAACTTTTGGCGCAAACGGTTTTATAGGCCCCGTTGGCGATTATAATCAAATGTATTACATTGCGCTACAGCCAGATTTAAGTCAGGATAATGATGCATTTTTTTTCCGATTCAATTCTGCTCAAAGCGGATTGGAGTTTTGCGCCAATAAGTCTGACAAAATTGAGGTTTTGGACACCTATATTTTAAAGTACAAAATGCAAAACTGGCTAAAACAACACGATGAAGGATACATATCCATTCCATCTGAAGAAAGTGCCATTGAACTCAAAGGGGCGCACTCTCAAATTAAACTCGTATTAAATGAATTGGTATTTTACGCTGAGCACGATACTTGTTACCTGCAAAAATTAAATGGGGTGTTGTTATATCAAAAGCGATAATCCTGAAAATAAAAGGTTTACCGCTATCTTGTCCCCCAAATAAGCTTTAATGCAATGGGTAACAGCATGCGTCTACGTTTCGGTATTTTAAGCTGCCTGATTGGCCTTACAGCGCCAGCAATTGGCCAAAAAAACGATTTTCAACAAGAACTGATTTATCAAATTGAAGTAACGCTCAACGACCAAACCCAGGAACTCCGCGGGAATATTCGGATCGGATACATTCACCAAGGTCCAGAGCCGCTCAAAGAGATTTACATGCATCTATGGGCAAATGCATTCAAAAACCGCAATTCAGCATACCGCAGGCAAGCCTTAAACACCAACGACACCAAACTGTATTTTGCCCCCCCAGAAGACCAAGGTTATTATCAAAACCTGGCTTTCTCTGTCAATGAACGGGCGGCCACCTGGCAAATTGAAAAGAACAACCCCGATATTGCCCGCATCAAGCTCGAAAATGCCCTCCATACCGGCGATACAGCCTGGATCAGCACACCTTTTGTACTTAAAATTCCGGCATCTTTCTCGCGGCTCGGCAGGGTTGAGACTTCCTACCAGATGACCCAATGGTATCCAAAACCGGCCGTTTTTGACCGAAAAGGTTGGCATCCAATCCCTTATTTGAACATTGGCGAATTTTATTCCGATTTTGGTACGTATGATGTGCAGATAACACTTCCCGAAAATTACGTTGTTGGCGCTACCGGCTTACTGAATACCCCGAGCGAGCAGCAATTTTTACAGGAAAAAGTGGCGCAGAGTGCAGCCCTGTGCGCGCACCCGCCTGAACATCCTTCCGATTCGTTTCCAGCTTCGGCTGCAAAAATGAAAACACTGACGTATCATGCCGAAAAAGTGCATGATTTTGCCTGGTTTGCCGACAAGCGCTTTCTTGTTTTGCAGGATACGGCTGTTTTATCCAACGGCGCCCGGGTGATGTGTTATGCCATGTTTACGCCAAGCGACATCAAATTATGGTCGAAAGCAGCACGTTATGTCCGAAATTCAGTCATATTTTACAGTGAAAAGGTCGGAAACTACCCCTGGCCACAAGCCACTGCAGTGCATTCGGCACTGAGCGCAGGCGGCGGCATGGAGTACCCCATGATTACGGTCATTGGCAATTCGCGTTCCGGATCCGACCTCGATGAAGTCATCGCACACGAAGTAGGTCACAACTGGTTTTATGGCATATTGGCCTCCAACGAGCGCGACCATCCGTTTCTGGATGAGGGTATCAATTCGTATTATGAATACCGGTATATGCAAAAACACTATGGCCGATCCATCGATCCCTACCAATTGCCTAATTTTTTGCATAATCCAGCCCGAAATGGCCCCCTTTTGGAATATGGTCTGGATTTCTTTGAACGCGAACAGTGCAATACGCCGCCAGATTCCCCATCTGATTTATTTGGCCCAAGCGCTTACGGCCTGATGGTGTATATGAAAACAGCCTGGTGCATGCGCTGGATGGAAAATCAAATTGGAACAGAGGCCCTGGACCAGGCAATTCAGGCATATTTTCAAAAATGGAAATTCCGTCATCCATATCCGGAAGATTTTCTTGCGGTTATGAATGAAAATGAGGCAAATGCCAATTGGTTTCTGGAGGCCATGCAAACCAAACACGGCTGTGATTATGCCATAGATTCGGTACACAAAACCCAAACGGGTTTTGTGCTAAAAATCGAAAACAAGTGCGATTTGCCTGCCCCATTTCCTGTAAGCGTCCTTAAAAACGGAAAAACATTAAAAACCATCTGGCAAACCGGATTTTCAAAAAAGCCAAAATTGTTGGAAGTGTCTGGAGATGCCGATATGTTTATTATTGATAAAGAACATATTACCCTGGATGGAAACCGAAAAAACAACCAATGGCGGGTAACTGGTATTTTTCACCGGATGGAGCCTTTAATTGTAAGACCAAATGGAATTTTTCAGGAAAATCAGAAATCCATGCTGGGTGTTTTGCCCTGGATGGGTGGAAACCAATACGATGGCGCCATGGTTGGGCTCTTTTTTTATAAGCCCATTGCCAATAACCCACCCTTGCAATGGTTTGTAGCTCCGGCTTTTGGATTAAAAAGCAAACAATTGGTTGGACTGGCCGATGTGAGGTGGAGCATTTACCCGGGAGGACTGATTCCGAAGTTGACACTTGGATTGAACGTTCGGCAGTTCAATTTCGACCAGAATTCATCCAGTGATACCATTTACCAGGCGCCTTTTTCCTACCTGCTGCATTATCGGCGCATAGCTCCGCAGTTGCGGCTGGAATTGTTGAGCCCGAGCCGCAATTTCAGGCATCAGCTGATTGTTCAATTGTTGGCGATACAGGAACAAAAGCCTTTATTTCAACGATTTATGGATGGAAAGTTGGGCTATTACGGGAAAGACCTGGTAAACTACACTGTGCAGAAGTTGAGTTATCAAGGCAAATTGAATCGTTTTCCGAATCCATTTTCCTTTGTTCTGAATCTGGAGGCCCAAAATCATTACATCAACAGTTTTGGTGAAGTCGCCAAGTATTTGCGCAGCACACTCGAATGGCGGCAGCAATTTTATTACAAGCAGCAAAAAAGCGTTACAGCCCGGTTTTTCGGGGGCGCATTCTTGCGCAACACCGATCGCCACAACCCGGTGGCGCCCAATGCCTTGACGCTCAATCCGCAAGGATTCAACGATTATCGGTACGATTATTTGTTTGGAGGCCGCAGCGAAACGACGGGTTTTTGGTCGAAACAGGTAAGCCAGAGTGACGGCGGCTTCAAAGCCGCTTTTGGAAGTGCCCAGGCTGGAAACATCGGGAATTCGAACAGTTTTATCCTGGCGCTCAATTTGAAGGCCGATTTACCCTACAGGCTTCCATTGGGATTGCCTTTAAAGCCCTGGTTCGACCTGGGCTATTTCAAGGATGCAACACCATTGGGTAAAAACCGCTCGTTTCAGGACCAGTTTTTGTGGAGCGGCGGCGTAATGCTGGAGTTCGGTAAGGGCTTTTTGGAAGTATATTTTCCCCTCATCAATTGTAAGCCGATGCGGAATCTGTATGCTGAACAAAGTGGTGGCAACAACCCTTCAGCCTTGTTTTCGGGGGGGAGCTATCTAAAATGGATCACCTGGAGCATAAAATTGCCTTTCCGTTATCCCGGGGAAGCGATTGAGTCTTTTATACGTTAATACCTAGACTTATTAAGCCGAATGGGTTCATTCGCCGAAAAACAATTGTAACATTGCATTTTTTCATCAATCATGTTAAGGTATGCGCTGGCAGCAAGCAATTCCCCGGTTAAAAAACGCCGATTCAGGCAACTTTTTTCTCATTGCAGGTCCCTGTGCAATAGAAGGAGAACAAATGGCATTTGACATTGCCGGAGAAGTATCCGAAATGTGTATGCGCCTGAAAATTCCGTACATATTTAAGGGCTCCTATCGGAAAGCCAACCGCAGCAAACGGGATTCATTTACAGGTATAGGCGACGAGAAAGCCTTAAGCATCTTACAGGCGGTAGGGGCACACTTTGAGGTACCGGTTACAACCGATATTCACAGCGATGCAGAAGCGGCATTGGCTGCCCCCTATGTGGATATTTTGCAGATACCGGCTTTTCTGTGCAGGCAAACCAGTTTGTTGGAAGCCGCAGCGAATACCGGTAAAATCGTAAACATCAAAAAAGGCCAGTTTGTAAGTCCGGAATCTATGCGGTTTGCTAAAGAAAAAGTGGAGGAGGCGGGGAATCATAATGTAATTTTGACCGAGCGCGGAACCACTTTTGGATATCAGGATTTGGTTGTTGATTTTCGAGGCATACCCGTGATGCAATCCTATGATGCAACGGTGGTACTTGATTGTACCCATTCTCTTCAACAGCCCAACCAGTCAACTGGCGTAACCGGGGGCCGACCAGCCCTTATTGAAACCATTGCGCGTGCAGGCGTGGCTGTAGGCGTAGATGGATTGTTTATCGAAACCCATCCCAACCCGGCGGAAGCCAGGTCGGATGGCGCCAATATGTTGCCTTTAGACCGTCTGGAAGCCTTGCTGACCCGGCTGGTACGGTTAAAAATGGCCATTTGAACGATAAAATTTGGTTTTAGGACTAAATAATTGTGAATTTAAGTGTAGGCTTATTTGAAATTGTATGTCTTACACTATTTTTACCGCCACTTATTGCATGGTTCAGTAAACTGCCTGCAAAAATTTGTTCTGATTTTCAATCAAGCATACACCATTTTTAAATTTAGTTGCATCTATAAGGATTAGAT
>JAGWYI010000253.1 GCA_018969455.1 Bacteroidota bacterium
TCGGGGATAAGCGGGCTTTTAAGCAAATACGATATTGAAATTGATCGCGGGGCTTGAGTGATTTTACTTCAACAAGGCAATTTGCCCGACATGGTAAGCCTGGTGCAACAGCCTGGATAGCAGCACATTGATTTTATTGCGGTGCGGTTCGTTGGCAAAGTCGGCTTCGCTCACGGCAGTGTGGCGATTGGTCCATTCTTCGACAGGCAGGTTCATAAACAATTCCTCGAGTGCAGCCGAACTTTTGGCCCACATATCGCGCAATTCAGCCGGGCCTGGCATTTCCTGGCCCGATTTGTCGGGCGTACGCAAAAAAGCCATTTCCAATTCCGGATACATTTTTTCGCCTGCTCCAAACAAGGTACGCATGCTTTCATTGGCTGCAATGATATGACCCAGCAAATAGACGCCGGTGTTTTTGCCCGGTGATACTTCCTGCATCAGCTGATCATCGGAAATTTGCCCCAAAATGCGGTTCATTTGCTCATTTTGGGCCTTGTAGTTGCGTAAAATACTGTCTATAATCATGGTTTGTTTTTATGCTGTTCGCGATTTTGTGTTGGATTTGTCTTTCTGGGTCAGGTAAATCGCTCCTGCAACCGCAATCAAAAAGAGCACCACGGAAATTATCTCTGCCTGGGTCATTTTGATGCCCCAAAATTCGTGCACCACATTTACCCGAATCTTTTCAATCAGGAAGCGCTCAACAGAAATCAAGGCCAGGTAAACAAAAAACAACATGCCCTGAATCCGGAATTTTTTGCGCAGCGACCACAAAATGCCTACCACCACGCTCATCATCAAAATTTCGTAGAAGGGTGTCGGATAAACAGCTTGGGACAACTGATAGCAATAATCCCAGCTGCAATTTTCGATGCCCACACTTGGCACCGGATCGGTGTGCGGGGTATTCAACACATGATGGGGATACGTGAAAGACCACATCCAATCGGGCAAAAATTGCATCCAGCCCGGTTTGGGATGCGGATTTACGATGCCCCAGTCGCCGTCTCCTGATAGTTGGCAACCGATGCGGCCCATGCCGTATCCGGTGGCAAGCGCAGGCGCCACCGCATCGGCGGTTGGCCAAAACGGGATCTTGTGCCGATACATATAGGAAACCACGGCGATGAAACCCAACACCAGGCCGCCAAAAAAGGCCAGACCGCCGCCGCTGGTGAGCGACCCGATGGGATCATTCAAAAAAGAATCCCAATTGTCTACCAAATCAAACAACTTTGCGCCCAGTATTCCCCCAACAGCCGCCCAAACCGTCAATTCGGAAATGCGATCGTGGGGATATACTTTTACGGTGCGCGTTACCGGCTCGGCTTTTTTGCGCCGCTGGCCGTCCCACCAGGTAAAACCGCCCAACAATGCCGCGCCGATAATTGCCGGAATCCATTCCAATTTGCCCGACAATATGACCGACGCAGGTTCATGCCGAAAAGTTTCATAATGCTGATAGGCGTACCAGCCTTTTCCTGCCAATAAAAAACCCACAAGGGCATTTATCAATATTTCGGGAAACTTGGCCGGAGCACCTTCTTTAATGGTTACCACATCGGGTTGATAAACGCCTTCCCGGGCTTTGCGTTTCAACTCTATGGAAAACACAATGGCACTGGCGATAAACGAAATGGCCAGGAAAAAGCCAAATGTTTTGAATATACTGAGCCAGTTATCAGGCGCAGTCCCCAAAAGGGCATGAAACAGGTAAGAAAGATCTGGATACATAAAAACAGTGGTCAGGGGTTGTTTCCACGCCCAACTTCGCAAATATAGACAGGGCTTGTAATTGAACGCATTTTTTTATACAGGAACTGCCTTTGGACCGATGTACAATTAGCTTTTAAGTAATTTTACCAGCATGCCGCTTTTCATGCGGGGTTCGAAATAGGTACTTTTGGGCGGCAAACTCTCGTTGATGTCGGCCAGACCCATCATGTCGTCTATATCAACCGGATACAACATAAATCCTACGCGGTCGGCGCTTTTGCCTACCGATTTTTTGATGCCCTCGAGGCCTTTGCTCCCTTCGATGTAGGTGATGCGGGTGTCGGTGCGAATATCTGCTATGCCAAAAATATCCCGAAGCACCAGTTCATTCAACAAATTGGCATCCAAAACAACGGTGTCGGGGCCATATTTTTCCAAAACCTCCGGTTTTACCTGCAAACTGTACCATTCTTTTTTGATCAAAAGTATGATTTCATGCTTGCATGCCGGTTTTCGGGCTTCCTCCAGGGGGCTAATGGTAAAATGTTGTGTCAACTTGATGGCAAATTGCATCGGATTGATATTTTTCAAACCTGAAACCACCCGGTTGTAATCCAGAATATCCAATTGATCTACCGAGAAAAAGGCGCAAAACAGGTGATCGAAGTCGTATTCCGGACTTTTATCTTTTAAACGCTCATGCAATAAGGCAACGGTGCTCGTTCTGTGGTGTCCGTCGGCTATGTAAACGCCGTGGATGTTGGCACTGAATAGTTCCTGCAGCAACCGAATATCGCTTGGGTTGGTAACCGTCCACACCCGGTGTGTTTCCTCATCTCGAACAAAGCGGGTAGAAAAAAGGGGGGGATGCGCTTGTAAGTAGTTTTCGAGCCATGCATTGATGGCCGGAACGGTAGGGTAGGTAAGCAGAACAGGTTTCAGAATGGCGTTCCATTGCATAAAAAGTTGCATCTGCTGGTGTTCCCGTTCGCTGAGGGTTTTTTCATGTTTTTTTACCTTACCGGCAAAAAAATCTTCTACCTCATTTAAACCAATCAAACCGGTATGCTTCCGTTTTCTGGACTCAATCTGATAGATATAGAGCGCATCATTAGGCATTTTTTCAAAAAAACCGTGATCCAGGAAGGACCGAAATGATTCTTTGGCATCGTTGCAAAAGGCATCGGGAGAGGCAATAAAATCGAAATTCGGATATAAAGCCGGAAATGGTTTGAGTTTCATGCGCGCGCTTGGTTAAGCCTCGCAAAGGTAGTCTTTTTTAATTTGACCTGCTTTGAAGGTATACCGGTAAAAATCACAGATATTGCCTCCGAAATGTCTGCCCGTTTGTCATAAATCTTAAAATGAACAATCAAATTTCGAAAAACATTCAATAATTTTGTTTTTTTTGCGCTATATGCAAGTTCACAGCCAAATCCCATATGCCGATGATCCTTTCATTTTTAATTGTTTGCCCCGCTGCCTTTTCTTAATATGAAGCGCTACGCTGTTCTATTGTTTTTTTTCACGGCCCTTTTACCCTTTGCGTTTTTTGCACAGTCTACATCGGAACTGGAAAACCGACTCAAAAAGGCCAATTCCAAAAACGACAAGCTGACCATTTCTTACCAGTTGGCTGAAAAGTTGTTGCCCAGCAGCCCGGCAAAAGCCGCTGAATATGCGCTATTGGCCAACCAAATCGCAGTTGAAGTGGGCGACAAACGAAAAGAAACAGATGCCGCAGTGCTAAGTGCCGAAGCCATGTATCGTGCCCGAAATTTCAAAGAAGCATCTACCCGATACATAAAAGCATGGAACGCAGCCCGTAATTACGGATTCCGGGAATCGGCGCTGAGTGCCTCAGAAAAACTGCAAGACATTGCCCTGAAACAAAACGATTTCAAGGAAGCGCTCAAATGGAGCCGTGAAACCATTAATTACCTCAAAGATACCGGCGGCGGGGGCCGAAGCGGCGGCGACAGCCAACGAAAAATCGAAAACCAACTCGCCCTTATTCAAGCCGAAAACCGGGCACTGAAAGACCAACTCCAACTGCTTTCAGGCCAAAATCAAAATATCGCCACTACCTACGAAGAACAATTGCGCCAGGTACAGGAGAAAACTCAGGCCGAAATCAACCAAAAACAAGCGCAACTCTCCGAAATATCCCGCGAAAACCAATCAAAAGACTCCTTGAACCGATTTGCCCTGCGCAAACTGGATTTTCTCACCAAAGAGCAAATGATTGATTCGGTGGTGCGCGCCCGACAGGAACGCGAAATTCAAATCCAAAAAACACTCATCGCCGAAAAAGAACTCGAACAGGAACGCAGCGAATCGGTGCGCAACCTGCTCCTGCTTGGCGTGGGCTTTATGCTCGTCCTGGCACTTTTATTTTTCCTCCGATTCCAGGCTAAAAAACGTACCGCCAACGAACTCAAACAAAAAAACAAATTGGTGGAAGCCGAGCAAACCCGAAGCAACAACCTGCTGCTCAACATTCTACCACCTGCTATTGCCGACGAACTCAAGGCAAGAAACAAAGTAGCCGCTCGTAAATATGAGCAGGCAACGGTGATGTTCGTCGATTTTAAAGGCTTTACCCACGTCGCCGAAAAACTCAGCCCGGAACTGCTTGTCGAAGAACTCGACCACTGCTTTTCCAATTTCGACCGCATCATCAGCCAGTACCGCATCGAAAAAATTAAAACCATCGGCGATGCATACCTCTGCGCCAGCGGCTTGTCTGACATGACGGCCGGACCAGGCGACATCATCAAAGCAGCCCTTGAAATTCAGGATTTTATGCTGGCTCTGAAAGCCGAACGCCTGTCAAGTGGTATGCCTTTCTTCGAAGCACGCGTGGGCATTCACGTCGGACCTGTGGTGGCAGGTGTGGTGGGCGCCAAAAAATTTGCCTACGACATCTGGGGCGATACCGTAAACATCGCCGCCCGCATGGAAGAAGCCTGCGAACCCGGCCATGTAAATGTAAGTGAAGATGCCCACTGGCTCGCCAAATACGAATTCGAATGGCAATACCGCGGCAAAGTGGCTGCCAAAAACAAAGGCATGATGGATATGTACTACGTTACCGGCATAAAAACGTATTGATCATCAACACTCTGCCAAATTTACGGAAATGTGCAGGGCCAATCCGCCATCGGCCGTTTCTTTGTACTTGGTGTTCATATCCGCTGCCGTTTCTTTCATCGTGCGGATTACAGTATCAAGGCTGACTTTTGCCTTTTCCGGGTCACTTTCCAACGCAATCTGGCATGCGGTGATGGCCTTGATGGCGCCCATGGTGTTGCGCTCGATGCAGGGAATCTGTACCAGGCCCCCAATGGGGTCGCAGGTCATGCCTAAGTGATGCTCCATGGCGATTTCAGCCGCCATTTGTACCTGCCCGGGAGTTCCGCCCAAACATTGTGTCAACGCGCCAGCCGCCATAGCCGAGGAAACCCCGATTTCGGCCTGGCAGCCGCCCATGGCAGCCGAAATGGTAGCGCCTTTTTTAAACAAACTGCCCAGTTCGCCCGCCGTCAGCAGAAACTTGATGATGTCTTCGTCGCCGTTGAAGGATTCGCTGAAACATACATGGTACATTAATACCGCCGGAATCACGCCCGCCGCACCATTGGTTGGCGCCGTTACCACCCGGCTAAACGCTGCGTTTTCTTCATTCACCGCCAGGGCAAAACAACTTACCCATTTCAAAATTTGCTGAAATGTATGCCCCCCCCGGCTGATCTGCGCAATCCATTCATCTACATTGCGGTATTTGCGGCCTTCCAGCAACTTGACACTCATCGGGTGCGCACGCCGGGTAACCGACAGGCCGCCGGGCAAAATGCCATCGGTGTGGCAGCCCTTGTAAATACACTGTTTCATTACCTCCCAAATCGCCAGCAAGCCTTTTCGAATGGCCTCCGGGCTGCGCCACATCAATTCGTTGGCATACACAATTTCAGGAATGCTTTTGCCGGTTTGAACACAATACTGCAACAATTCATCCCCTTTGTCAATCGAAAACGGCAACTTTACGTCCGTATGCCGGTTCTCTTCGCCTTCCTTTACCACAAAACCGCCACCAATGGAATAATAGGTATGCGAAACGCCGGTTCCATCCAGGTAAAACGCCCGAAATATCAGGCCATTGGAATGATACGGCAACACCTGATCCATGTGGAACTGTATGTCGATTTCCGGATCAAAAGGAATCATTTTGCGGCCGTCCAACTGGATGGTTTTGCTGTGTTTGATTTTTTCGATCGTGGGATAAACGGCCTCCACGGGGATGGTGACCGGGTCGTCGCCATTCAAACCCAGCTGTACCGCCAGGTCGGTACCATGCCCTACGCCGGTTTTGGCTAAGGAACCATACAACTCCACCTGCACGGATGCCACCAGTTCGAGTTTTACTTCTTTTAAAAAACGCTGGGCAGCCCTCCAGGGACCCATGGTGTGGGAACTCGAAGGACCAATGCCAATTTTAAAAATGTCAAAAACGCTGATGCGTTCCATGGGTAGCTTTTTATGTAAATTAAATCTTTTGTATACTTTGAACCGCCAGATTTTGTGCATAACGATCTTTATAAATCATTATAAATCAGCGAAATCCATCCTGATTTATCCACAAAATCCGGCGAATCCTGGTATAAAA
>JAGWYI010000254.1 GCA_018969455.1 Bacteroidota bacterium
CAATAACAGCCCCTCGTTTCGCAGCAGCCGCTGCACCCACATTTACCCATCACGAAGATGATGTGCAGGATTTCAACCGAGAGCGACTTATCCCTTGGAAACTTTCTACCCCAGGCCCTGCACTTGCGGTTGGTGATGTAAATGGCGATGGCCAGGATGATTTCTTTGTCGGAAACGGCCCAGGAAATGCCGGTGCAGTGTTTGTTCAAAAGTCGGCGGGCACATTTCAGGCAAGCAACAATGCCGCTTTTGTTGCCAATCAGGCTTCCGAAGATGCAGGCGCAACTTTTTTTGATGCCGATGGCGACAAAGACCTCGATCTGATTGTTGCCAGCGGTGGAAATACTTTTAATGCAAATGACCCAAAATATCAGGCGCATTTGTACAAAAATGATGGAAAAGGAAATTTCACTGCTGCTACCGGGCTCCCGGCCATAACCGGAAGTACCGCTGCAACTTGTGCGCACGATTTTGACGGCGATGGAGACCTGGATCTGATTCTGGGAGGATGGTGTACCCCCCTGGCCTACCCTACTCCACCCAATTCTTATCTATTGCGCAACGATCAGGGCGTTTTTACCGATGTTACCGACCAATTGGCGCCCCAACTGCGAAAAATTGGCATGGTGCGCGGCATCGCATGGGCCGATCTGGATGGAGATCAAAAAGAAGAACTGATCCTCAACGGCGAATGGATGCCCATTTCGGTTTTTACCAACAACAACGGCAAACTGGAACCCGCCACCGAACGATTTGGGTTGCAAAATACGCAGGGATTTTGGCGAAGCCTTGCCACCGCAGATGTAGATGGCGATGGAGATCAGGACCTCATTGCCGGAAATATTGGACTGAATATCCGCTATACAGCATCCGAATCGAACCCGTTGCAACTTTTCGCCAAAGATTTTGACAACAATGGAAGCATCGACCCAATAATGACCCAACGTGAGAATGGACAAGATGTCCCCGTGCCAATGCATGATATTCTGCTCAAACAATTGCCTTCTCTCAAAAAGAAATTTGTGCACTATACACCCTACGCATCGGCTGGCATCTCCGATCTTTTTCCGGAACAAGACCTTAAAAATGCCTTGCACTTTACCTGCAACATCCTGGCATCGGGTATTTTTATTAATCAGGGCGGAAAATTTAACTTTCAACCCTTTGGAAACCTCGCACAAACAGCTCCCGTATACAGCATCGCAACCTTCAAAAATTCGGGACAAAACGTTCCCGATTTGTTGCTCGTTGGAAATGATTACGGCCAACAAGTGGAAACAGGACCCATAGATGCAGGAAACGGCTGTTACCTCAGCAACGACGGGAAAGGCGGATTTACACCCTGGGCGGCTCGTAATTCAGGATTCTGGGCAAGCAAGGAGGCCCGACATATCGCAATCTTGAACGGAGCAGGCGGCAAACATTTCGCCCTGGTGGCCAATAACAATGATGCCATTCAACTTTTTACAATCAACCCATCCGAAGTACAATAAGGAACTTATATACCATGCTTCCAATCAAAACAATAGCAACATATCAGGCAGAAGGCCAAACACCCGAAATCGTTTTCTGGGTGGGTTGCGCTGGCAGCTTCGATGCCCGGGCACAAAAAGTTACCCGCGCCGTATGTGAAATTTTACAACACGCCGGAATTAATTTCGCCATACTCGGAAACGAAGAGCGCTGTACCGGCGACCCGGCACGTCGGGCAGGAAACGAATTTTTATTTCAAATGACTGCCGCCATGAACATTGAAACCCTGAATATGTATGGGGTTCAGAAACTGGTTACTGCGTGCCCACACTGCTTCAATACCCTCAAAAATGAATACCCCGCCCTGGGAGGGAATTACGAGGTCGTGCATCATGCACAACTCATCAACTCCCTGATTCAGGAAGGCAAAATCAAATTGAAAGAAAACGGCGATTTTAAAGGAAAACGAATCACTTACCACGATTCCTGCTATCTGGGCCGTGCCAATCAAATTTATGAAGCCCCACGCAACATCCTGGCCGAACTCGATGTCGACCTGGTGGAAATGAAACGCTCACGAAAAAATGGCCTCTGTTGCGGCGCCGGAGGCGCGCAAATGTGGAAGGAAGACGAACCCGGCAACAAACGCATCAACCTGGAACGGGTAGAAGAAGCGCTCGAAACCAATCCGGATTTCGTGGTGGCCAATTGCCCCTTTTGCATTACCATGCTGCAAGATGGACTAAAAGCCAAAGAAAAAAACGAGCAGATTCCAGTATACGACCTCTCGGAAATGATCCTGCAAAATTTATAATTCACGCTGCCCGGTTTCGTGCAAAATGATGTTTATAAATCATTATAAATCAGCAAAATCTATCCTGATTCACCCACAAAACCCTGAGAATCCCGGAATAAAATAATCGCTGAAGCCGCCTAAAAAGCGAGAACTTTTTGCTTTTTTAGGCTGTTTTATGGTCTATTTAATCCCAACTTTAAAACAAAATTACATGAATACTGCTTTGCCGCTGCCCGAATCCGCCCATGTTTCCGGTTTCCACCCAGGGTCCCGCATTTGGGCTTATGTATGCGCCCGCCCGCTCACACAGGAGGAATCCAGTTTTGCTCAAGCAGAATTGGATCAATTTGCCCGGAAATGGACAGCACACGACCAGGCCTTGAAGGCACGGACAGAAATTTACCTCAACCAGATTGTTTTGTTGATGGTAGACGAAACCCAGGCAGGCGCAAGCGGTTGCTCAATCGACAAATCGGTGCATTTCCTCGAGTCGCTTAGCGCACGATTAAATGTAGATTTTTTTGAACGCATGCGCTTCTTCTGGCTGGATGAAAACGGCGCCATTCAAAGCGCCTCCCGACCCGAATTCGCACAACGCGTACAAGAAGGCGCCGTTGGAGCCAACACACTGGTATTGAATCAACTGGTTCAAAACCTTCACGAACTTCAACATAAATGGTGGCTCCCATTTCAGGAGAGTTGGCATAAAAAATTGTTTTAATTTTTTTTTAAATATTAAATTATTATCATACACACCCTGCTCGCTATGCAAAATGCCCAATCCGTATTCTTAAAAACCGTAGAGGATTTGCTCCTGGAAGGTGAAATTGAAAAGGCCATTGATGTCCTTTTGGAATTTGAAAATCAGGCCCAAATTGGCATTCGCCAAGACCTTCTGCAACAATCGGGCAATTACCAGCGCGCCAAAAAGATGTTTAACGACAATCTCATTGATTCGCGTGAGTTTAAAATGGATGCCGCCAAAGCCAGTCACGCCCTGAGCGAATTGCTGAAAGACATCCCCAAAAAAATCGATCTGAATGCGCGCATCAACGGATTCAAAACCTTTGCATTCGAAGTGCCGAGCGACGACCACCTCGAAAAGGTAATTGGAGGCAAAAGCAGTATCCTGCGCATCAATTGGCTCGAAAAAGCCTTAAATGCCGGAAAAGCTGTGTGCAGGGTAGTTTGTGCCAACGGTGACCTCGGAACCGGATTTATTACCAAAGATGGCTACCTGTTTACCAACAACCACGTCATCCCAACCAAAGAATCGGCCGCTACCGCCCGAATCGAGTTCAATTACGAACTCGATAGTGCCGGTAACGTGAAAAACCGCACGACCTATGAGTTGGATGCTCAGGACTTTCTGTTCAGCCCCAAAGAACAGTTGGATTTCAGCCGGGTCAAAATAAAAGATCGCAACGATCAACCGCTCAAAAACTGGGGTTTTGTCGAATTCGAAACCGAGGCAATACCCAGCGTGGGTGAAGCCGTCACCATCATTCAACACCCGAAGGGCGAAGACAAACAAATTGCACTCAATGCCAATGAGGTGCTCGGACAACTGAACCAACACCTGTATTACACCACCGACACCGAACCCGGAAGCAGCGGTTCGCCGGTTTTTAACAAAGACTGGAAGGTGGTAGCCATACACCATGCAGGTAAAACCATGGCAGAAGGAGGGTTTAAAGTAAATGCCCAAGGCGACGTGCGGGAAGCAAACCGCGGCATCCTTTTTCGAAACATTTTCGGTCTTATCAACACCGGAAAAACCAATGCCGTCGCCAGCGATAGCGGAAAAACAGAAAATTTTACACCTGATTCCAATCCAACAACACCAGCCCTGAAAGACCCCACCCCTGTAAATACCCCAATCGAGCAGCCTAAGGTGTCGGCTGTGCCCAAATTTGTGGTGTTGTACGATATCGCCGACGACGCTCAATGCAAACTCCTGAACAAACACCTGAATTTTTTGAAAATAACCAAAAAAATCAGAGTGTATAATGTGCAGGAGGCCGCTCCAGGCACCGATCCATTGAATGAAGCAAAACGGGAAATGAGCGATGCCGATTACTTGGTACTACTCATTTCAGCCAACTTGCTCGCTTCCGATTGGTTTGCTACGGCTTTCGAAGCCCTAGAGGCCGGAAAACGGCTCATCCCAATCAAAATTGCCCCCGTTGATATTTCTGGTCTGGGCTTCGATAAATTGAAAAGCCTGCCCAGCGGAAACCGAAATGTGGAAGATTTCCCGAACCCTGATGCCGCTTATACCGATATCGCGGGCGAACTGAAAAAACTGGTTCCTTAATTTGTTTACCATGTTCCGAATTACCCTGCTCCTTTGCTTCCTGTCGGCATCCCTGTACGCGCAATCGGCCGCAGAAAATGCACTCCAAATTACGGTTAAAACCTTGCAAAATGCCCAACTTGGAACAAGCAAAGCAACATTTTTATCTAAAAAACCCGGACTAAAAACCAAATCCTCTACCGCAAAACGCATTGAATTGTTGGAAACGGTGGGAAAACATGGTCTCGAAAAAGTGACTTACGCCTTCACAACCGGAGAGAAACAACTGCTTTACCAAATTTCACTCGACTTTTCCGACTCCCTGCTCCGATCTTTTGTTGGGGAACAAATGTTCGGCCCTCCCAACTATTTGCCCTACAAGGATCAATGGATTCTTGGCGTTCAGGGGAAGTTTCTTTCCCTTGCCTGGGCTTCCGGGAAAAAACTCAGCTACGCAGCAGATTTACCAGGATCAGAATGGGCTGGCAGCCAGAAGTTTAAATTGCCAGAACATTTCGAAATGCGCAAAAACCTCCCGCCACCCAATGAATGGCCAGCAGGGGAAGGGGCAAAATTGTGTTCTGAACTTAAAGTGCAAATAGAGGCCGGAACAACCAATTTCGCCTCCATTAAAGGCAGTGAAACAAATGGCGAATATGAATGCCTGGAGCCATTGAGTCCGGCAGCCGCCTCTTCCATTCATGAAAATGCCGATAAATCGCGCTTTGTCATCAATGAAATGGCTGGTGACATGAGCATCCAAAGCGCACTGGATTGGAGAACCGGACTAATAAAAGTGCTTGAAGACCCAAAAACCAACCCAATCCGATTGAAAAAAGGATTCGATAGATCCATCTTGGGTGAAAAAGCCGTCATCTGGGATGTTTTGGATCAAAATGGAAACCCAAGTGGCGTGCAAGTCGGAATCCTCCTGAAAGGCGAATTGTTGTATAAGGTTTATTTGCTGGTATTAAAAAGCAAATAAACCCAACCAAAAACAAACGCGTTGCGTAATACCCCTATTCATCCATTCATCAAACTGTTAACGCATGCGCAACCCGATTTTTTACCTTTTTTTGAGCATTGTCTGCCTGTTCACCGCTTGCAAACACCCGCAAGATACCCCGGCTCCCGCCTGCATCGACGATAAAATCGAAGAACTCAAAAAACTACCCGTCTTCAACCCGCCAGCCGAAGTGTGGGAAGGGAAAATAGACCAAAAAACCTATTACCTTATCTCTTCAGATTGCTGCGACCAGCTAAATTACCTGTACAATGAAAATTGCCAGATAGTTTGCGCACCCAGCGGCGGGCTATCCGGCAATGGTGACGGTGGCTGCCCCAATTTTATAGATTCAATTCAATGGACTCTGATCTGGCGCGATCCCAGGAAATAATCAAGCGAACGCAATTCCAGTTTAGAAACAAAAAGCATTTTGTTTCTAAACTTAAAACTTGTACGTTTTCGGAGAAGGCCTATCGGCTCCAAAATTCAGTACAACTGGACCATAAATTACGATTTTTTTAATCAAAACCGGGCCTGATTCGTAAAAATAGTCTTTTGCAACAAGCAAATTGTACGTTTTAAGGCGATTACTCTACATGCAAAAAAGGCCTCCAATCGCGGCTTTTTTTTAATCTGGCAAAAACCTCCTCACTTATGCCCTCTATTCGGGGTTGTATGTCCTGAAGAGCCCGGGGGGCTTTGTTCGAAACCCAAGTTATTTGATAACAAGGAAATCCTCGCTCATACACCCAGTTGGGATTGGGATTGGTGCTTAAATAAATTAAGGAAACATCCTCCCATACTACGGGCAA
>JAGWYI010000255.1 GCA_018969455.1 Bacteroidota bacterium
TTTTATACTTTATGCCGCCAGATTTTGTGCATAACGATCTTTATAAATCATTATAAATCAGCGAAATCCATCCTGATTTATCCACAAAATCCGGCGAATCCCGGTATAAATTATCCCCAGTCCAGAAAATAACAATTTCACGCAGAAAAAAGGTGAATTCCTGCGTGAAATCGCCAAATTTATACCAGGCGCCGATTGAAAGGCAACATTCATTGTCATGCTGAGCGCTGATCATCAATGATTTAGGCCTAAGGCCATGCACAAAAGCAAGCAGCGCGAAGTATATTTTCGAATCAGACCTTATCCCAGGGCGCAAAAGCGTTTTTCACCTTGCGCAAGGAGGGTTCCAATTCGGGGAAGTGGCGCAGCAAAACATCTTTCATGGTGTTGTTTTGCACCCAGTTGAAGCCGGTTTCGGTGTACACCTCCTTGCTGAAATTGCCTGCAATAAAGCGGTCGCTTTTCAAACGGCGCGAAGCCATCAGGATAAACACGCGAAATGCGGTATCACTGAAACCGAATCCCTTGGGCAAGGGTTCACACAAGGTCCCCACCAACAAATCTACTTTTTCAATGTCGCCGCCGTACACTTCCCGTACCTCCTGCGCGATTTCCAGGTTGCCGCCGGTCAGCTCTTCAAACGTGTCGGCAGGTTTCAGGTGGAAAAGACGGCGGAATTCGTTGTATCGCGGGATGGAACGCTCCCGGTCGCGGAGTATGTCTACCGCTGCCATATCCAAATGTTTGCCATCAGGCAGGTGGAGATCGCGCATGAAATTCGGGAAATTGCGAATCGTAATAGCGCCCGGATTGGCAATACCAAACGAATAAAACACATCGGAAAAGGTCAGGCCGTCTTGCAGGGGCGTACGGGCGCGCTCGAAGGCAACATCCGTCAACACATGGGTGCTGCGGTATGCGCCGGTTTGTACATCATAAAATTTTATATCATCAGGCAGCAAGGAATGCAAACGATATACTGCCACAAATTCCTCTGTCAGGGAATACGGCGCGCCATGATGCTTCACCCCGGAGCCTGGAATGCCGCTGATGGTTTCCGCTTTGGAGATGCGGCCCAGCATTTTGTGCAATTTTTCGCCCATCAGGCCCCACCAGTTGGCGTTCATGCCAATGTCTAACACCGGATGCGCCAAAATGCCGGGTGTCCACTCCACGGTGTGAATTTTTGCCATTAAAGCGGTATTCACCAGGCGGGCTTTGTCGAACAATTGATCGCCTGTCCAATCGGGATGCTCTTTGCGCAGGGCATCGCAAATGGCATTGTGTTCCTGGGCAAACAAGGTGTGCAGCAATTCGAGTCCGAGCCACCAGTTGTCGTTGAAGCCCGTTATCGGAATACCGCGTTCGTCGCGGGGCAAAAACACATCCTCCGAGCCTTCTTCCAGAATCAGTTTGCCATCGGGCGATTTGGTGCGCAAAATTTCCGTTTGCGCTTCCGAGGAGCCGTAAATCTGGGAGCCGTCCCACCAGTGGGTATTTTTATTTTTATAGGCAGGATGGGTTTTGTCCATTTCGCTCAGCGGCTCATCGGGCTGTGTTTTAAACAATTTCATGGCCGGGTCGCTCCAGGTGTCCCCGTCTGGAAGCGGAATTTCCAGTTCTTCCGTGCTGTCGTAGTGACCTACCCAGTCGTGTACCTGGAATTGAATCCAGGCAGCGGCCAGCAAATTGAGGATGGTGGCGGGTTTAAATTCATCGCGTGCCAGCAGGCGTTCGCTGATGATGCGCGGATTGGGGGTCATGAGCTCCTCGGGGGTAGGGGCCTTGGCGTATTCGCGGGGTATATTTCGGCCAAAACGCATGCCGGTACATCCCATCAGGGGTTGTTGTGCATCGTTGAATTTGCCATCGGAATGGCGGGCGGTGAGGTAACGCGGATCGTGAAAAGGGCAGCTTTTCAAATCACCCTGCGCACTCGGATCCGGATAGGTATCATGGAGGTTTTTGGCCCGAAGCTCGCTGCGGAAGGCAATGAGGTTGATGACACCAAGCCATTTGGGCAAACGATGCCAGGCTATTCGCTTGTTGATGCTTCTGAATGCACTGACAAGTATGCGCTGACCGAGGGATAGATTTGACATATTGGTGGGAAATAGGTGAGGAGTGATTAGTATTCGATGGCGTCAAAATGATTCGCAATGTGCATGGCATTGGCGCGTTCGTATTGGCTTTTGCTTAAATTCCCGTAAGCAAAATGCGGACTTAAAGGCCCGTCATAGGCCAAAAAGGTGCGAATGCTGCCCTGGAGTTTTTCGATGGCCTCCTCTAATGTGGGAAGTGGCGGCTCGAAGACATCTCCCGGAATTTCTTCGGTCAGGTTGTGGCTCATGTACCCGCGCGCGTCAAACACGTGAAAGGCCGTGGCGCCGATCAGGGTTTGGAAAATCACGTTTTTGGGTTCGGGAAAACCCGACATGGCGTGCTCGATGCTGCGGGCGCAATGATCGAGGGTATGCGGCAAATCCCAACCCGGCGATAAAAGGATGCGGGTAGATTGGCGGAGCTTGTCCAGCTCCAAAAGCGCCGATTCAAGGGATTGAAGTCGGAATTTTCGGGTAATGGGTTCGGAAGCAAAAGTAATTTCAGGCATGACAGGGTATTAGGTATAAACAACAGGGCTGCCAAGGGATATCTGGAATCTGGCAGCACACAAAAGAACGAATATAATACCAAAATAAAGTGTAAAATACAGATAAAATGTAAGCAATTTGGGATTTCCTCCTTGTCGTGCCTTAAGTGTTTGTGCCAGACTACTGTCTCGTGCGAAACACGTGCAAGCATCAATCGGGCTATGCCCGATGCTATAAAGCGAGCAAAGCAAACAGCAAGCTACCCAAATTTCAGGCACAAACACAAAGCCTTTGTTTCCATGGCAGAGCCCCCCTTTTTTACACTTCATTCTGCCAGGTTCTGTGCATAAGGATTTATATAAATCTGCGAAATCACGCCAGAATTATCCACAAAATCCTGCGCATCCTGGTTTGTAAGGTAGCATACAACCCGTTTATGCAGCAGAAAGGGTCAAATTGAATACCCTGTCGTTCAATGTATGCAGATTTTGAGGATTATAGACGATCTATCCAGGATATTGGAATACGAAACTGTACTAAACCAGTTTCTAAAGATATTTGATCACCCACATAGATCGTCTATAAAAAATGATGGAAGGAAGCTGAAAATTGCCCGGGGCGGGATGCAAACGGTTGAATTAAGCCCCTTAAATTTTGCATTTGTACCCCACCGACCATAGAAGCGTCTGGTTTCGGGCTTTAGCGATCCCGTTGGGCTGACCATTGTCATCGGTTACATCCACTTTTATGGCGCTTGAAATGGCCTGGTTGAATTGAGCCCGCAAAAAGAGGGGGCCAAAAACCAGGTTAAAACCGGCTACTGCCTGAAAAACGCCTTTTTCGGACAAATCCACAATCGGTTTTTTCCAATCAGATCCAGTATAGGCTGCACGAACAGATTCCGCGAGTCGGATGCTATATCCCAATCCGGCAAAAATAGAAACATGTTTGATCAGGTCATACGTCAGGGCTTCCTGAAGGTCCAAACGATCGAAGCGGTATTTGATTTGACTGATTTGATTTTTTGCAGGCTCCGTATACAATCGAACATATTGCAGGCTTGATTCCAATGCGAATCGATGCGAAACCGGCACGTATAGGGAGAGTCCGGCGTTGTAACCCGGACGCCAGTTTTCGGCAGACAGTTGTACGCCGTTGTTGTTCCAAACATAACGGTTGAGATTCATTCCAAGGATGGGCGAAAGGGTAATTTGGGCCGAAAGTTGGGTGGCGAAAAAGAGCAGGAAACAGGCAATGCGAAATTGGTGCATAATGGGTGATTTTTAGTGGTAAGGCAATGGGTTGGTTGAATACTTGAGCATTTTTGTTCCCAAAAGGTTGCCTTCACTCCTCCATCATCTGATGTTTGCCTTCAATTAGGCACTTTTCGCAATTTTTCCATTTTCAGCACTTTGATGTCGCCGTCTTCCACTGCAATTAAGCCTTCGTTTTTCAATTCGGCCAGCACCCGGATGAGGGTTTCTTTGGCGGTGCCCACGATGGCTGCCAGGTCGTCGCGCAAGAGGTGCAGGTTCCCTTTGCCCTGTTCATGGAGCCAAACGATGGTTTGGGCGACCCGTTTGCGCACCGAATTGTAGGCCAAATCGAGCAATTGTTGTTCTTGTTCATAAATGTGATGCGCCAAAATTTTCAGAAAATTGGAGGTCACATTGGGGTTTCCGTACACAAGCGCATAAAAATCTTCCTTGGGAATTACGCGGAGGGTTGCCGATTCCAGCACTGCGGCGTTTTCGGTATAAGCTTGTTCCTGTAACAAAGCCAGATACCCTAAAAAAGAGCCCGGTCCGGCAATACGCAGGATCAATTCGCGGCCTTCCATATTGGATTTGAATAACTTAACCTCGCCGCATTCCACATAAAAGAGATTGTGCGGATAATCGTGTTCTTTAAAGATTATATCTCTTTTTTTATAATGTCTAACCTCCCTGTTATCTGCCAGTTGAATTAGCGCTTCCTGGGCCTTGGTTTCGCCAAGGAAACGATCGAATGCAGCGCTTGGAGGGTTGGTTGGGGCCGTTGCCCGAATGCGTTCGCGTTTGCGCAGGCGATACTCAATGGTTTGAAGCAAAATTGCCATATCATATGGTTTGGCAATATAATCATCGGCGCCCAGTGACATGCCCTTTCTGTAATCCTCTTTTTCCGATTGCGCACTCAAAAAAATAAATGGAACATCGGTTGTATTCGGATTTTTTTCCAGGCGAAGCAATACATCATAGCCGCTTAGTGTGGGAAGTTGGGCCTCACAAAGGATCAGGTCGGGAAGAAGTTGCAATGCAAGCGCAATCCCGTCCTGTCCGTTATCTGCCACCGTCGTTTCATAACCATTCAGTTGTAGAATCTGCATCAAATGGTTACGCTCGGCGCCGATGTGGCTTATGATTAAGATTTTTTTGGTATTGGATTTCATGCGCCCTGCTTTTGAGTGTAAAAAAGCAGCTATTAAGCGCCTGGAGCCAATGACATTCCTTTTCACAAGAAATGACCTTCATCGGGGGAGAAAGAAGGGATGATATGCCCTGAAATAACAATAGCCACCTGAGGGCAGAACCCAAAAGCGGCTAGAGCATAGGAAGATGGCGTCTATTAAAAGGGGTTGGAGCGAAGCGTGTTGTTGATTAAATTGGAGTAATGCTTTTTTGGCGTAATACAGAGTGCTCTGTTGGTTGTACAAAGGAAGCGTGAAAGCAGCACACAAAGCAAGCAGAATCTGATAAGTATGCTGTTCCATCCGATAACTGTGCATATTCATGTGTTTTTTAAATTTTGTCTAATATTTACATAAAAAATGAATTTTTATCGCGGTAAATTGTGCACAACTGCCAAATTAAACGATTTCATGAACGATATTTTCCGCTGTTGTGTATGCCTGATCATTGGGCTGCTTGCCGTTTGCTCAGCGAAAAGCCAGGAACCTGTGTACCTTCAGTACGGTGTATCTTCCGGTTTGCCCAGCAATTTGATTTACTGCGCCTTGCAAGACCACAATGGCATGATGTGGTTTGGTACCGATAAGGGTTTGGCCTGCTACGACGGCGCCCGCTTCCACACCTACAACATGCAAGACGGCCTGCCCGACCCGGAGGTTTTGGCCATTTTTGAAGACAGCCGGCATCGTTTGTGGTTATCCTGTTTCCGAAACAAGCCGTGCTACTACCTCAACGGGCATTTTTATACCCATAAAGATGACCCCATGCTGGACAAGATTGTGTTCAAAACCGGCTCTTTTGACATCTGGGAAGATGAAGCAAAGCGGGTTTGGATGGGAGCGCTTTCCAACGAATTATACTGCATCGCGGGTGACAGCCTTCAATTTTTTTATATGGACAATGCGATCACGCGCATAAAATCCATCCACCAGCGCCTTTATGCCTTTTGCATGGCCTTTATGATGGCTAAAACAGAACATGGCTGGTCGAGAACCGATAGTTTGGTTCGATATTGGTTAACCGAGCCCAATCACGATTACATCAACGAGCAAGTGAAAGGCGATACCATCCTGTTTTCCATGAACAACAATTTGGTGTTGCTCAAATACCAAAACGACCAATTTCATTTAATTCAACAACGAACGGGACTAACAGGGCGCAGTTACCTGGATCATTTCAACCGATTTTGGGTTTGCACCTCTAATACCGGCGCTATTTGTTTCGACAATCCCAATTCCCTGCTCAACAACCCGGTTCAATACCTGAAACCGGTAAAGGTGAATAAAATGCTGGAAGATCAGCAGGGAACCCGCTGGTTTTGCACG
>JAGWYI010000256.1 GCA_018969455.1 Bacteroidota bacterium
GTAATTTACAGAGATTCAAGGCGTTGGAAACATCCGAAAGGGGAATACTTAAAGTGCCATTGGGAAGAATCGGGGCATTCGCATTTCCGGATTGTATGAATACATCACCGGTATTGGCCACTCCATCCCCGTTTTGATCCAGCCAAAGTTGAATCAGGGCGTTTGGCGCCGGCGCATTTCCGATGTTGTGTACTTTTACGGTAATTTGCCTTGTAGATCCTTGCGCTACCTGTACATCAAGTATATCCAACTGCGGGTGGTCAATTTGTATGGGAAGGACGGCCTCCCCTGTAGCAAAATATACCGTGCATGGGGCACCCAATGTGACACAAAAGGCGGTGGTACTTACCCTCGATTGAACAATTAAATTATCGTTTGAGCAACCTGCATTGTTTAAAAACTGGGCGGTAAATAAAAATTCGAGCATGCTTCCATTTGACAGTCCGACGGGAATGGCCACCCGGAAGCCCTGGCTGGTGGCGGTTGTTCCCGCTGGTGCGTTGACACCTGAAATGTACGAATTTTGTACATACATCATGGAAGCCGGAATTAACACATAAATGCTGTCGTTGGAGGAAGGGACGCCCAGCAAGGTTGCTCGCACGCGAAATTGCTGCGTTCCGCCACAGTAATTCATGCTGCTGCCAACCGGACTCAGTTCCAGCAAGATGCCGTACCCCGGGTTTAATCCATTCACAATGAGTGGATTGGCAGGCTTGTTCAAGGTATTAGTTGGTTTTCCACATAAATTTTCACCCTTGGCGCCAAAAATTGGCTGCGCATTGGCTACAAATCCACAAGTTGCAAGCGTTTTAAACCGTATTCGCAAACCATTTTCAGGAGCATGATCTACGCCAGGCAATCCCTGGGCGCCTATCACGGCCAAAATGGAAGAAATATCCCAACTGTAGGTGTTGTTGACAAATTCAGGATTGGCAAATGCTTGGTAAGCAGCACCCAATGGATAGGAAATCTGGCAGGAACCAGGCACTATTTCAAGACCAGGAGGCAAGTTGACAAGTGCCTGAATATCATAGGCATAGCCCGTTTTTGCATTAAAAATTTCCATCTCATAATAGTCCGATTCTGTACATATATTAATCGAAGCCGGTTCGGAACGGATGGCCAACTCCAACTCGGGTTCCTGCTGTAATAAAATAACCCGGAAAGTGTCTGTTGCACAAAGGGTACTGTCAACCACACTCACTGGAGCGCAATTCCAACCATATAAGATGATCAGGGTATCGCTGGCACACGCGTTGCTTTGACCGCTCAGCCGTAAGTTGGCAATGGCAAAACTTCCCAGATCATTCAACTGAAAAACACCATTTGATTGTGGGTATGGTGTAAGTTGCGGTATTTGCTGAACCTGGAAATTGCCACTTAAACCTGAGGTAGAGGTAACTTTTACCCATAAATTGGGCGCCGGAGAAACAACCAGGTTCCGAATGAGAAAATCAAGGCGAAAATCTTTTTGCGCCGAATAAAGTACGTTGTTGCCTTGTAATTTTAAGTTGGCCGTATTGGCATAATACCCCAGCGTGTTCTGCTTTTGTTGAACAAGGCTGTCTGGATGCGCCATTCCGGGTTTTAAAGCGACCTTGATATCCTGAATGGAACTATCGGGCTTATCAAAACGGCAATCTGGGTAAAATTGCAATTCGGTTCCAAGCATAAACCCTTCATCAATAGGGTTTTTAAATATATTTTTGAAGTTCAAATCAATGCTCCCCGGATTTTCAGTAAAAGGCAAATTAAGGTTCGTCAAAAAGGGTACACTGTCTTGCAAGACCAAATATTTTACGGTCGCCTGTTTGAGATGAAGCGAATAGGGCTTGGTTTGGCGATATTCTTTTATGCTTGCCAGCGGACGAACCTCATAGGGGAAGAAATTCTCCCGTGCAATACGCAGCCGAAAAGAAAACGGTTTTAACTGATTGGATGTTTGACAAGGCCGGATGCCATAGGCGCTGTTCGACCAACTTGTTTGAAACCCGGTGTATTGTTGATGAATGTTCAAGCCAGGTGAACTGGTATTAAATCCTGCGCCCGATATGGAGCAATTTGTGTAGAATCCAACCTGTGGGGGATCCGGTTTGTTGGTTGATGTTGGTGTGTAATTGAAATCCAACACAAAATTGGTAAAAAAGAACACACTGTCGCCCTGACTAATGGATGGTTTGGGTACCAGACTGCGGGCAAATAAACTGTCAAACCGCAAATAGTTAATGGTTGAAATGTATATAATTTTATCCAATATTACTGGCGGGTAGGCATTAGCCTGTTGCAGTTCGTAATAATTTGAGCCAAAGGAGGCGCTAAACACTTTTGGTAAAATGAAGGTCTTTTCAGTTCCATCTGCATATTTCACCCGAATGGAATCAAGGATGTGTCGGAATAAATTTAAGTTGGTAAATATGTTTTTGCCGGTTTTAATATCAAAACTGTCGTTATCGGCATATTGGGTTTCGCTTATAGAGATGCCATTCACGATGCTGCGGGGAAGGTAACGCAATCCCTGACCAGAATCGACATACACACAGGTGAAAATCTGCATGGTGTCGCCAGCCAGATACCGATGGCGTGCCATGTTGTTTTGGTACCCTGCGGGTCCGTCCAGGCTTCGGTTGTCATCGGCATCCTGAAAATCATAATTCAAGCGATAAGCATCTGATTTGTAACTAAATTGGCCAAATATGGGCTCGTTATCCAGGGTATCCAGGTTGCTTCCACCCAATTCATTCGAACTGCAAATGCCTTGATTCAGGGTTAATTTGAGTTCGTCGCAAGCGCCCGCTCCACAATTCAGATCGGAAGTGGAACTGGGTAACCAAATGCTCCGGACAGGGAAAGGCGTCACACAGGCTGAAGCGCAGGTACCCAGCATATCAATGTACAAAATGCTATCCTGGGCACAGAATACCGTTGTATCACAAGTATAATTCAGGCAAAATTGGGTTGTTATGAAGTCGTTGGCTCCGTTGAGGGGCAAAGGGTATGTGAATGTTACGGTAGAGGTGGCCTGAAGCGGATTAGGTGTTGTTTGGATAGAACTTGGAAGAACGCCACCTAAAAGGGGCTGGCAATTGGGGTTTAAGGAGAGCCCGTTGGGAAGATCCATTTGAATTTTAAGTACGCCCTTGGCCTCCCCCAGCCTTTTGGATCGCACGGAATACGAAAACGGATACGTTTTCCCGCTTTCCATGCAGGTATTAATAGCGAGTTTCAGTTTTTGACGGAGAAAATAATGTGAATTAGGTAAAATTAAAAAATTATCCGACACAAATCCATTTGGAGGACAAGGTTTTTGATAAAAAAACTCTACTAAAAATGTGGGTAATACATCGGTACAGGCTGCTCCGCATGTTTTATAATCAAACATCAAACGCACACTGTCGTTGGCTGCCAAAAATGGCAATACAACGGTTACATCGCTACCAAGGGTAATATTGCAGGCACTTAAATTGTTGGAAAGTACCACATTGGGTTGAATGGGCGATGTGCCGTTGGGTCCGATCAAGCGCAAGCTGTTCGGATCGATGCCGACGGCATTTTTCTCAACCATTTTTATTCGAAACAACACATTTTTGGCCGGACCGCCACCAGCGTTGAATATCAAAAACCCTGAGGAGGCGGCTTCGTTGGCGCAATAATCTTGCGGCGGGTTCCAGGATGGCGTCATCACCAGGTTGGGAACCCGTGTAGATTCTTTAATGTTGATGTCGCTTGAAATGCTGTCGTATCGGCAATATGCAGGACCGCAGCCCCACCCTACCCTGATGTGTGAACGATTGATGAAACTCGGTGTGCCACAATCAGTTACCACAATTTTTTCTGTCAGGCAAAATTCTTCGCCAATTTCAAGGAATGCATCGCCGTCCCCTACAGCGGCAAACAAGGCGCCCGGAAACTGAGCCTGGAAAAGTCCGGCACTTTGGCTGGTATTTTGGCTGCCTGGAATCGAAATTTCAATTCCAGGCAAGTGCTGATCTTCAAAAAAGAGTTGAGAAATTGGCCCAATTCGAGTGTTGGTGAAGCATATTTTGCGATAAAGCGTATCTTGCTTTTCAGCACTGCTTACCTGAGGCGTTACCGATTCTATCAGGATCAAACCTGTTTCGACATGAATAGAATTGGTGATGGTTTGAATGTTTCCCACAGTGCTTTGAACCTGAATAACAGCAGGAAATAAATTTCCGGCATCCAATACATTGGCGGCCAAGCAGTTGGCGCTTAAAATTAAGCGCAGATTTTGAACGGCGCCACTTCCGATATTCGGCGCGGAAAAAACAGGGGCCGATAAATTCGACAAATTCTGTTCAGATGCCCCAATGATGCTACCCGGTTCATATTGTAATCCGGTAGGTAAGTTCAGGCTCAGGCTTACATTCGTGGCTGTTTGCAAACTCACATTTCGAATCTGAATTTGAAACGTGTCAGAATTACACACGGAAAGTGCATCGGGATTTTGATAAGTAAGGATTAATGTCTGGGTAATACCGGTGGAAAGTTCAAAAAAGAACAAAAAAAGAAGCAGTGTGTTTTTGAGACAATTCATAGGGTTGATGGATTGGAAGAGGTTATTACTTGGACTGCGGATTAAAAATACATATTTTTAATCATATTCGGCATTTTAAAAAAAGCATTTACAATCCAATGAATTCCAGGTGAACGGATGGGATTAAAAAACTTCCTACCTTTGCGAGGTAAAAAATTCTACTTCGTGCTTGTCTTTCGCAAATTTTGGGCCATTTATGCGGTGCTGCTTTTTCTGGTTATGATGACCATCAGTGTTCCTGTATTGCTTTTTAACATGACGGTTTTTCCGGGTCAGCGTGCTTTGCGTAAAAACATTCAATATTTGCATCATGTATTTACACCCACCTTTTTATTCCTGGTGGGTATTCGATTGAAGGTTGTGGGTATGGAACAATTAAAATCCAATCAATCGTATGTAATTATTGGCAATCATCGCAGTGCGCTCGACTTTATTGTGAATGCGGCTGCCTTTCCGGGCATATATCGGTATCTCGCCAAACAGGAATTGTTGCGTGTGCCTGTATTTGGCTGGGTGGTAAAAAAGATGTGCCTTATTGTAGATCGAAAAGATGCCATGAGCAGAGCGCGGAGTATATTGAATTTAAAACAACAATTGCAGGAAGGCTGGAGTGTGTTTATATATCCGGAAGGAAGCAGAAACAAAACCTCTGAGCCTTTGGCCCCTTTTTATGATGGCGCATTCCGTTTGGCCATAGAAACGGGCGCTCCATTGGCCATTCAAACCCTTGTAAATATTCAAAACATCAGCGGGCCCAAGGGGTTTTCAGGTTTACAACCCGGAAAACTTGAAATTATTTGGGACGAGCCCATTGAAACAACGCAACTGCAACTGGATCAGGTGCGCAGTTTGAAAGAAATGGCTGCAGCGCGTATGCGCGCGCACCTGAACAAAAAAGAGACCTAAACAAATAAAAATGCAATACAAAAACAACATTTTAGAAACCATAGGTAAAACGCCTTTGGTGAAACTCAACAACATTGCAGCCGACATCCCTGCCATGGTGCTTGGCAAGGTGGAAACATTTAACCCGGGCAACAGCATTAAAGACCGCATGGCGGTTAAGATGATCGATGACGCCGAAATGCGCGGCGACCTGAAACCAGGAGGCACCATCATTGAATGCACCTCGGGAAATACCGGAATGGGCCTTGCCCTGGTGGGCTGCGTACGCGGTTATCGATGCATTTTTACCACTACCGACAAACAAAGTAAGGAAAAGGTAGACATTTTGAAGGCGCTCGGCGCCGAAGTAATCGTTTGTCCAACCAATGTAGAGCCGGAAGACCCGCGTTCGTATTATTCGGTGGCACGCCGATTGAGTACCGAAATACCCAATTCATTCTGGTGCAACCAATATGACAACCTCAGCAATCGACAGGCGCATTACGAATCTACCGGCCCCGAAATATGGGAACAAACCGATGGCCGCATTACGCATTTGGTGGTGGGTGTTGGTACTGGAGGGACTGTAAGCGGTGTGGCAAAATATTTAAAGGAAAAAAATCCAAACATACAGGTTTGGGGCGCTGACACATATGGTTCTGTTTTTAAAAAATACCATGAAACCGGTGTTTTTGACCCAAAAGAGATCTATCCTTACATTACAGAGGGCATTGGGGAGGATATTTTGCCGGCGAACGTAGATTTTTCAAAAATTGATTTGTTTGAAAAAGTAAGCGACAAAGACGCCGCCTTGTGGGCGCGTCGTTTGGCTCGTGAGGAAGGCTTGTTGCTGGGTTATTCGGCAGGAAGCGCCATGGGGGCTGTATGGCAATTGCG
>JAGWYI010000257.1 GCA_018969455.1 Bacteroidota bacterium
ATTACACGGTATTGAAAAGGGATAACAAAATCTAAAACATCCAATTTAATCTGTATGCTAATTGTTAAGGTTAAAAAAAATATTTTAGACTTAATTGCTTGATAGTCAGTTTTTTAAGTTGAGATATTTTTCAAAAAAATGTTAATTTATTTTAAAAAAGGTATTTTAATTTGCATTGATTCTCTCAAAACTATATCTTTGTAGCAAGATAATTACTTCCTGATCTATGCATAAAAAGCTTGATTATCAGGTATTTATATCTTTGGAGGCTGGATAATTATGGCCCCATGTATTCAAAACGCCGAATTTTGCCTGAAGGCTTCCTCGAATGCAGGTGTACTTGTACAAAGTATCTCTAAAAATAAATCAAATAACCCCCCCTCCTGAAATTCATCCTGAAAGCCGCCTGAAAGGCAACCTTTATTTTCATACCGAACGCTGGTTGTCAATAGCTTAGGCCAAATGCCGTTCAGAATACCAAGCAGCGCTAAGTTTAATTATGCGATACCAGGATTCGCCGGATTTTGTGGATAAATCAGGATGGATTACGATGATTTATAAAGATCGTTATGCACAAAATCTGGCGGTGTAAGGTATAGAATCTATTAAAATGATATTTTTCATTAGTATGGCAAAAAAAGACTGTCATATTTATGAAAAATTTAAATTTTAATAGGCTCTTAAAAACTGTTTTCATACAGTTTCTTCATATGCCTATAAAATGGCACTTTGTTTTTCAAACAAGCTTTTAGGTTTTGAAAATCAGCAGGATAACAATTAATGACACAAAGAAAATGCTCGAGTATTTTAAATCGATGGCATTTTTTATTTTGGAATTCCTAAAACAGGAATTCCCATTAAGCGGTGCGCGCATTAAATTTTTACGCACCAACGGTTTGCCTAAATCCGATCCCTTCAGGACCAAACTGAACACGAAGGAACTTCAATCGTTAAATCTTTCATTTTCCTTCTTCCCGAAATTTAAATCCTTGCTTACCGACTCCATAATACCGGAGTACGGTATTTTTTATAACTCAAATAAATTAATAAAATGAAAAAATCGGAGTCGCTCCGTTATCCCGTTGGAAAACACGAGTACGGAAAAAACTACACTTACGATGAAACCAGGAAGCATGTCAAAATAATTGCCAGCTTGCCCGACGAGTTGAAACGTATGCTGAAAAAAATGAACAGCGAATTACTTGATAAATCCTACAGAAAAGGCGGTTGGACCGTCCGCCAAGTGGTGCACCACTTGGCAGACAGCCACATAAACGCGTACATTCGAATGAAACTCGCTGTTACCGAACCTACCCCAATTATTAAACCTTATGAGGAAGCGCTTTGGGCAGAACGAGAAGATGCAAAATATGCCCCGGTCAAACTTTCTCTCAAAATTTTAAACGCGCTGACCCGTCGTTGGGTGTATTTTCTCGAATCGTTGAGCGCAGAAGATCTTGAACGGGGCTATTTCCATCCTGCTACGCAGCGCGTGGTTCTGTTGCAAGATGCCATTGCGGCGTATGCCTGGCATTCTCGACATCATCTGGCTCACATCAACCTTGTATTGAAAGGGGAGGTGCATGAACCAGGTTCCTTGGAGCACGATGCCAATTTAACTACCGATGCATTTTCCGACCCGAGGGTACTCGCCAAAAAACGGGGCCCAAAACCGCGCCTGAAAGAGACCGCTGCCGCTGGTGAAACTGTTGTCACCGACGCCGCTCCTAAAAAACGGGGCCCAAAACCGCGCCTGAAAGAGACCGCTGCCGCTGGTGAAACTGTTAACGCCAACGCCGCTCCTAAAAAACGGGGCCCAAAACCGCGCCTGAAAGAGACCGCTGCCGCTGGTGAAACTGTTGGCGCCAACGCCGCTCCTAAAAAACGGGGCCCAAAACCGCGTCTGAAAGAGGCCGCTGGTGAAACTGTTGTCACCGACGCCACGCCCAAAAAACGGGGCCCAAAACCGCGTCTGAAAGAGGCCGCTGGTGAAACCATTGGCGCCGACGCCGCGCCCAAAAAACGGGGCCCAAAACCGCGCATAAAGGCCTCAGCGAATGAATTGAACGAAGCGGGCAAGGAATCCAGTTTGGGCGATAACACAACAGAGCACAATAAGGAGGATTAAGAGGCTCTATGTATCAGGGTAAAACATGCGTTCCCGAAGTTTGGTATCGGTTTTGGAGCGCATGTTTTTACCCTGGAAACAGTTTTAGAACAGTTTCTTAAGTCGTGTCGGCGTTTGCCAATTTAATTGTCTTAATCCTGGTATGCCTTGCGGGGTCTATTTTTTCGCATTTCATCAAACATCAATATATTTAACGACGCCATAAAGACAGCATAGCAAAGGTTGCTGCTTTTACAGTGGGGTTCAGTATACATCGGAAGCACTAAAACCGGCCAAGCGTCACAATTATGCAGGCAGAACGAAGGATTGGGGAATATACTGGAAAATCGCGTGGTGCATTGGTGCTGCTGATAGGCGCCCTTCATGGAAATGAAACATCGGGGCCTGAAGCCATTCAGGCTGTACTGGAACGCCTTCAAAAAGAAGCCCTTTTGAATCCTGAATTTGAATTTAAGGGCAGGATTGTGGGGCTGATTGGCAATCTTCAGGCATACCAGGGCGGTGTGCGCTTTTTGGAGCAGGATTTAAATCGGATATGGACCCCTGAAGATGTGGAGCAGTATACCCATTCCAATCCCGACAATTTACAGGCTGAAGCACGGGAAGTAGCCGAGCTTTGCGCATGTATCCGACAGGAACTACAGGAGTACCAGCCGGAGGCCCTGGTTGTGCTTGATCTCCATACCACCTCAGCCGATGGGGGTGTTTTCAGCATTCCTGCCGACCAGAGTTCCAGTTTGAGGTTGGCCAAAAACTTAAAGGCGCCGGTCATTTTAGGGCTGGTTGAGGGCATTCAGGGCGCATTTTTGCGGTATTTAACGGAACACCCCTTCAAGGTTAACAAGCATCCGCAATACACCCTGGGGGTTGCCTTTGAGTCGGGTCAACACGAAGATCCGGCGTCCGTTTCTCGTGCCATTGCAGCCATTTTGAGTTGCTTGCGTGCGGCGGGTTGTATGCTTCCGGATGCGGTTCAGAACCAGCATGAAGCACTGTTGGGTTTGTATTCCCGGCAAATGCCCGATGTAGCGCGTTTGAGGTATGTACACCGGATACACACTGGAGATCGCTTCAACATGCGCCCCGGGTATCGAAATTTTCAGGCAATTCGTGCGCAGGAACATTTGGCTGATGATCGGAACGGGCCAATTTATGCGCCAATGGATGGGTTCATATTAATGCCTTTATATCAAAAGAAAGGCTCCGACGGTTTTTTTATCGTCGAAGCCCTTGAGTAATTAATTGAATTTCAATCAATTAATTTTAACGGCCCTGGTAATTTACCGTTCCTTTTCCATCGATCTTTACCGTACTTGTTGCATCGGCTTTCACCTCGGCATTTTCCTCTGCATACAGTCGTGCAACTGCTCCGTTGGAAGCGGAGACCGACGCGCGTTTGGCATTCCAGGTACCTGCGTCTAAGGAGGCGCCATCGGTGATGCTCAGATCGAGTGATTCACCCTTACCAGTAAGATCCAAGTGCGTTTTTTCCGACAAGATGAGCGTCAAATCATTCGCATCGAGGTAGGCTTTGATGGTATTGCCTCCCTTTGAAGTAATTTGGGCTGAATTTTCGTCAAAACCGCGTATGACAATGAGTCCATTTCCGTTGGAAATCAAAGAAGTAAAATTGGGCGCTTCCAGCACTACCTTAATTTTGCCTGTCAGATTTTCTCCATTAGACGAGAACGTAATTTTATCGCCGGTTTGAATGACCTGGATTTTGTTTTTATCCGATTCATTTCCCGTAATTTCAAAGTTAAAATCATCGCCCTGACGGATTTCAGCGTCAAAATTGCCTTCCAGAATGAAATTTTCATAATCTCGGTTACCACGGTACCGCCGATCGCCCAATTTGGGGCAATCTACACACACCAAACCCTTTTCGGTCATTTTAAACAATTGATTGGGGTACTCTTCGAGATAGGGGCCTTCATCTCGATCGGGATAATCGGAACATCGGGCGTAAAAATTGATGTGTTCAGACAGAACAACATATTTGCCCACGGGGATTCCAATTTCCATCTTTACTTCCTGAACGCGCCATTTTTTTCCGTTTGCAATGGTATAGCTGGTTGGGATTTTCAACACCTTACCTTGAACTTCCGGATTGAATACGACAGTTGCAGCATGTTCCTCTGCGGCCAGGATGGTTCTGCCGCGCGCGCGCACCACCTGGGTGGCTTCAAATTGGCTTCCATGGGCGACTTTGATCAAAATACTGCTTAATCCGTTGATTTCCAGGTGATCGTCGTTGATGTTTACCCCTTTCCCATGGAAACCCCACCAATGAAAACCATTGTCGTATTCATCATTTGCAATCTGAAGGGCGTCAATACGCAAGGTATCGGATTGTATGCTGCTGAGGTCGATTCGTTTTTTATCATATCCTGATTGCCAAAACTCTTTGGCGCCAATTGCACCCAGGGTAAAGGCTGAAAACAGATTGATCGTCCAAAAGATGCCCAGAAGCGGTCCCAGCCAGCCGGGGCCACGTACGCGAAAGAGTACGCGCGCGAAGGCCAGGCAAAGGCCCAGTAAGGGGATAGACAGCAGAAAGAAGAGGTTGGTGAGACCAATCCAGGTTGTTCCGATGGAATAGGGGGTGAAATAATCCAGATAGGGGGCAGCCGAAACCACACTGAAGATGCTGACAATCCATACGAGTGCGAAAGAAATAAAAACGGAAATGGCGATTACGATTCCGATAATAACTCCGAAGCGCGCTAAAAAGCGCAGCACAGTGGCAAAAATTTGCCCAATTGCTGTAACGCCTGCACTCAGAGCTGCATTACCGCCCGAACCATTTGCTTTTTTTTTAACATCGTTTCCCAATTCATTTACGTGGTGGCCCAGGCGTTCGAAGCCTTCTTCAATTTCGCGGGCAATATTATCCACATTTACGGGTTCACCGCGCATGGCCAGGCGGTCGGCAGCGGTACGGGCTGGTGGAACCAAAATCCAAAGGAGCAGATAGGCGGGCACCCAAAAACCGGCAGAAAGAAAGGTAAGAAGAACAAATATAAGTCGCATCCATACGGGGTCATTGATTCCAACGTATGCCGAGAGGCCCGAACAGATGCCGGCGACAACCACATCCTCTTCATCGCGAAAGAGGCGTTTCCCGGTACGAATGGCGCTTTGACGGCTGCTTCCCTTGGTTTTAGTGCGGGTTTGGGTTTGATCGCTTTCTCCGCCAAAATCTTCAGGTTGGCCCATCACCTGAACGGCTGCCTGCACATCGGGCAGCATAACAATGCTGCGTGTGCCCATGCTGTTGGAAATGAGTTCGCCCAGGCGCATTTCAATGTCATGCACAATTTCGTCGCGGCCGTCGCTTTCACTAAAGCGGTTGCGAATCTGGTCGATATAGGCAGATAAAAATTCATACGCGTCATCATCGATGGTGAGCGCATACCCGCCGAGGTTGATATTGAGTATTTTGTTCATGTTGTGCGTAGGTTGGTGTTGTTCGGAAAAATCAATTTCCCGGGGCCTAGTTTTCAAATGGTGTTTTTATGGAATTGCCGTTTTGAAGGGTTTGATCAACCGATTGAACCAGTTTTTGCCAGCTCAGGGTGAGGGCTTCCAGAAACTGCCGTCCGGTATCTGTAATTTTAAAATACTTGCGCGGCGGACCGGCATTGCTTTCGCGCCAGGTGTAATCGAGCAAGCCATCGTTTTTGAGGCGTGTCAGCAGCGGATACAGGGTTCCTTCTACCACGATCAAGTCGTTGGCTTTCAAGCGTTCAATGATATCGCTGGGGTAGAATTCTTCCTCATCAATGATGGCGAGAATACAGAGCTCCAACACGCCTTTGCGCATTTGTGCTTTTGCATTTTCCAAATCCATGGGCTTTGTTTTTAATGGTTGTTAAATGGTACGTGTTCCGGATCTCCTTGCTCAATTTTTGAGCTCACGCCAAATGCGCTTTCGCCCAAACGCAGCATATTAAGTCCGGTGCCCGTGTGATGCGGGTGTTGCAGGATAAAATAGCAGGCCATGGCGGCAAGCAAAAAAGCCCCAAATAGGACTACAGGCGTGTTTTTAGGTTGTTTCATGGCTTAATTTCGCTTGTTTTGTTCTTGTTGAGACAAAGGTACGGCTTAGAAAGGTACTATGCAACACATAGAACCATATTTTGCACGGTACTTTTTATAACTATTGGTCCATGCTTCACCATTTACATTG
>JAGWYI010000258.1 GCA_018969455.1 Bacteroidota bacterium
GCACATTATGATCATCTTGGGCTTGGACATGATCACAACTCACTGGAAGCCAATCCGGAAGGTAAAATTCACAACGGCGCCGATGACAACGCATCCGGCACTGCTGGTTTGATTGAGCTGGCCCGTTATTTCGCCCAAAACGAACAGCGGGAACAACATAATTTCGTGTTTATCGCATTTTCCGGGGAAGAACTGGGGCTTTATGGCTCTAAAAAATACACCGATTATCCTACCATCGACCTCGGAACGGTGTCATTCATGCTCAATATGGATATGATCGGACGCCTGAATGCCGAAAAACGGCTTATGGTGGGCGGCGTTGGCACGGCGCCCGAATTCGTTCCGGTAATTCAGAACTTAAAAGGTGATTTTACCGTAAAATTTGACAGTGCCGGAATTGGGCCAAGCGATCACACTTCCTTTTACCTGAAAAACATCCCGGTTTTGTTCTTTTTTACCGGCCAACACAGCGATTACCACAAACCCAGCGACGATGCCGACAAAATCAATTACGCCGGGGAAAAATCCGTCCTGGAACTGGCCATCCGCGTTGTAACCGAACTCGACAAAACCCCCAAGCTGAAATTCCAGGAAACCACCTCCAAACAAGAAAAAAATCCGAGCTTTTCAGTTACCCTCGGAATCATGCCCGATTATACCTGGGATGGAGAAGGCCTTCATGTAGACGGCGTTACCAATGGCAAAACGGGGTTTAAAGCTGGCCTGCAAAAAGGCGATATTATCCTGAAAATAGGCGATTTACCGGTAAAAAACATCCAGGACTACATGAAAGGGCTCTCCATGTTTAAAAAAGGAGACACAACCGTCATTTTAATCAAACGCGGCGACAAGGAACAACAGCTTCAGGTTAACTTTCAATAAATTACCCCATGAAAAAACTTTATCCACAGGTTCCATTTCGATCGAAAGAACCCGATGCGCATCCCAACCCCTGGGTTACCCGCTCGCTGGATGTGGTATACGATAATCCCTGGATTCGCGTTTCCCACCGGGAAGTGAGCAATCCATCGGGCGGTGCAGGTATATATGGAGTGGTGCATTTCAAAAACATCGCCATTGGCATTGTTCCACTCGATCAGGATGGGTACACCTGGCTGGTTGGTCAATATCGCTACACACTCAATCGATATTCCTGGGAAATCCCCGAAGGCGGCTGCCCCCAGGGATCTGATATGTTGGAATCGGCCAAACGAGAGCTCCAGGAAGAAACCGGCCTCATTGCCAAAGAATGGATCCCTTTGATGGAAATGCATACCTCCAATTCGGTAACCGATGAATACGGGGTTGCTTTCATTGCACGCGATCTCAGCCAGGGGCAGGCCATGCCAGAAGAAACCGAAGAACTTCAAATACGCCGGATCCCCTTCCAGGAAGCGTTAGAAATGGTGTTAAACGGTGAAATTACCGATGCCCTTTCGGCTATGGCCATTTACAAAACCGCCATTTGGATGCAAAAAGGGCTGATTTAAGATGCATTTTAAATAATGTAGACTTTTTGCAAAACACATCCAATTTTTAATTGTTTTTTTCTTGTTTTGCAGCCCTTACCAAGGTGGTAATGCACAACTCAACCAAACAAATATCTACCTAACCCAATTTTTTAATACCAGCATGATGGATCCGCTGAAACAACAATTTTTTGAAAAGTCTCAAGCCCTTGGCAAAGAGGTAAAAGACCTGCTTAAGGAACATGGTAACAAGAAAGTAGACGATGTGTTGCTCGACCAGGTATACGGCGGCATGCGCGACATCACCAGCATGCTTTGGGAGCCCTCTTTGCTCGACCCTGAGGAAGGCATCCGTTTCCGCGGCTTCTCCATCCCTGAATTGCGCGAAAAACTCCCGCGTGCCAACAATGGCGCCGAACCGCTGCCTGAAGGCCTCTTCTGGTTGATGCTGGTAGGCGAAATTCCTACCAAAGAACAGGTAAAATGGCTCACCGAAAACTGGATGCGCCGCGCCAATGTACCTGAACACGTTTTCCGCGCCATCGATTCGCTGCCTGTTGATACCCATCCCATGACTCAATTGTCGGTGGGAGTTATGGCCATGCAAAATACCAGTGTTTTTGCGCAGCGCTACAACACTGGCATGAACAAAGGCGAATATTGGGATGCAACCTATGAAGATACCATGAACCTCATCGCGCGCCTCCCACGCGTGGCTGCTTACATTTATCGGCGGGTTTATTTTAATGGAAATCATGTTTTGCCCGACATTTCCCTCGACTGGGGCGGTAACTTCGCGCACATGCTGGGCTTTAACGACGAAGGATTCAAGGAATATATGCGTTTGTTCCTCACCATTCACGCCGATCATGAAGGGGGCAACGCGTCTGCACATACCACCCATCTGGTAGGATCCACCCTGAGCGATCCTTACCTTTCGTTCAGTGCTGCCCTAAACGCACTCGCAGGCCCCTTGCATGGCCTGGCCAACCAGGAAGTGATCCGCTGGATTCAAAAAATGGTCGACACCTTGGGTACAACCAAGCCAAGCCGCGAACAAATCAGCGAGTACGTGAAAAGCACCCTCGCCAGTGGTCGCGTAATTCCTGGATACGGCCACGCTGTATTGCGCAAACCCGACCCGCGCTTCATGGCGCAACGCCAATTCGCAGAAGACAATGTGCAAGACAGCGATCTTGTAAAAATCGTTTGGAAAATTTTCGATGTAGTTCCCCCTATCCTCTCCAGCCTGGGCAAGGTTAAAAACCCATGGCCAAACGTCGATGCGCATTCCGGGGCCTTGCTGATCCATTACGGTTTGAAAGAATATAACTACTATACGGTTATTTTCGGCGTAAGCCGTGCATTGGGTGTATTGGCCGCACAATGCTGGTCGCGCGCACTTGGATTGCCACTCGAGCGCCCAAAATCCGTAACCACAGAATGGGTAAAAGAATTCCTGGCAAAAGAATACCAGGTAACCGCAACTGCTGAGAATTAGACCAGAATTTACAGGATAATGGGTATAATTCAGGCATATTTTCGCTGATTTATACCCATTATCCTTTTCCACAAACCTGGCGGCGTGAAATACTAAAGCAATCGATCTGGTAGAAAAACCTTTCCTCCGTGTAACTCCGTGGCCCCCTTTTTATACTTTACGCCGCCAGATTTTGTGCATAACGATCTTTATAAATCATTATAAATCAGCGAAATCCATCCTGTTTTATCCACATAATCCGGCGAATCCTGGTATAAAAGAGCCACGGAGTTGCACAGAGGAACAGAGTTGCGGGGCGTTTTTTTAGGAACTATACAGCAGGGTCTGTGCCGTTTTCCCGCTCTTCGTCGATGCTGCGAATTAACACCTTATCGATTTTACTTTTATCCATATCGACCACCTCAAAGCGGTAGTGATCCACTTCAAAATAATCCCCTGATTTTGGGATTTCATTTAAATAATACAAAATAAACCCGGCCAGGGTAGAATAATCCGTGTCTGCATCTGCAAAGGCCTTCAGATGAATGGTTTCGCGTAATTCATCGATGGGCGTAGTGCCGTCTACCAGCCAGCTGCCGTCTTCCCGGGTAATGATGGAGGGTTCTTCCACGTCATCCATATCGGGCAATGCGCCGAAAATATTTTCAGTAAGATCATGGAGGGTAATGATACCCTGGGTAGAGCCATACTCGTCTACCACAACGGCAAAATAGTTGCGTTCTTTGCGAAAACGTTCCAGTATTTTGAGGGCATTCATGGTTTCCGGCACATAAAGCGGTTGCGTTACCACATTGCGCAAATTGAACCCGGGTTTGTTTCGCTGGTCGATATAGTCGCGCAAGCGCACCACGCCAATGATGTTTTCCAGATTGTCTTCACACAGCAGGAACTTGGTATAGCCGCTTTCGCGCAAAATTTTGTCATTATCGTCGGCAGGTGCATTGATATCGAGCCATTCCACTTCATTTCGGTGCGTCATGATGGTGTATGCATCCCGGTCGGCAAACCGCAATACATTTTGGATGTATTCGCTTTCCTGGGTTTGCAAAACCCCTTGCTGATTGGCCATTTTGACCATCAATTTGATTTCTTCTTCCGAAATTCCTTGCTGGTCGTTGGGTTTAATGAGCAACAAGCGTAAAAACATTTTGGTTGACCAACTCAAAAACACCGATATGGGTCCGGTTATTCGGGTCACCAGGTTCATGGTTGGGGCGAAGGAGATGGCCAGTGAATCGGCATATTGAATACCAATGTACTTGGGCGCCAATTCGCCAATGATTAGCGACAAGTAGGTAATCAGTGTAATAACGAGGGCGATGGAAATCTGCTCGGCATAGGGCGCCAGGGCCGGAAAATGCTCGAGCAAGGGGATAAGGTGTTTCCCAATGGTTACACCCCCGTAAGCGCCTTCCACAATACTGATGAGGGTAATACCAATTTGCATGGCCGACAAAAAGTTGTCGATGTTGTCGAGCAAACGCAAAGCCGTTTCCGCATTCACACTTCCCTTGCTTTTTTCTCCTTCCAGGCGGGATCGTTTGGCAGTTATCAAGGCAATTTCTCCCAGTACAAGGAAACCGTGCAAGACAATCAGGATGAGTATTATCGCTATATCCATTGTGTGTACGCTAAAATCGCCCCGATACCCAAAAACCGAATGTTGCAAATACCCGTACAGGAAACAGGAACTGGGCGAAAAGCGTTGAATTTGTTAAAACAGTTGTGGAAATGACGCGCAACATTGTTTGGAATCGAGTGCAAATTTAGCACTTCTGCCAAATTTTTCAGAAGTTTTCAAAATGGTTGCCTCGAATATTGGTTAAAAAATGTTAAAATTTGGAAAATATTTTTGCATAAACACAATAAGCGCATACATTTGACCTACACAAACAGGAAATTTTTCCGTTTTATCATTTCTCACTAAATCATTCTGCGTATCGATTCCAACTTGTACACCACTTAAATTTCTTTCAATTTAACTGGTTAACAGCAAAACCACTTTGCTCATGCAAGTTATGCCGATGCTCAATGATCACGAATTGATCGCCCGTTACGCCAATGGCGACGAACAAGCCTTCGAGGTTCTTCTCAAGCGCTACAAGTCTAAGATTTACACTTCCATTTATCTTTTTGTGAAAGATCAAGCCCTGGCTGAAGACATCTTTCAAGAAGTGTTCATTAAAATTATCGACACTCTGCGCCGTGGCAAATACAACCATGAAGGCAAGTTTGTGCAATGGGCCATGCGGATAGCCTACAACATGTGCGTAGATTATCACCGCCGCAACAAAAGACGGGCGCACATCAACCCTTCCGATGACTTTGACATCTTCGAAGTACTCCGCCTGAGCGACGAAGGACCGGAAACCCAAATTATGCGCAGCGAAACGCACAACCGTATTCGCCGCCTGATTGATGAGCTGCCTTCCGAACAACGGGAAGTAGTTATTTTGCGCCACTACGCCGACATGAGTTTTAAAGAAATTGCTTCGCTTACGCGGGTAAGCATCAATACCGCTCTGGGACGCATGCGCTATGCGCTCATCAACATCCGCAAAATGATGATTGAACGGGAGGTCATGCTCCAGTGAACCTTTAGCGGTTCTGCCAGGCAAGTATGAAATTGGGCTATTGCATTTCAATTGAAACGCAATAGCCCAATTTTATACTTGATGCTCCCCTATTTGGCCCCAATCAGCCAGAATCGGCGATGCTGCCAAGGGTCTTTTACGATCGGATAAGCCGCAGGGTTTGTATCTGATTGCCTGAAATGAGGCGCAAAACATAGGCGCCTGCAGAAAAAGGCTGCATATCCAGGCCGATTTGATTTTCGCCTGGCGCCAATTGAATCGTTTTTTCAAAAACGGATACCCCAAACATATTACACAATTCCAAACGGGCTGTTAAAGCCTCCTTGCTGTTCAAACGCAACTGAGCCACCCCTGCGCTCGGATTGGGCCAAACGCTCATCTGATTTATGAAGGACAGCGGCGCTTGCGTACCCACCGCCAAACTGCGGATGCCATCTCCATAATAAGTTCCATATTGATGGGCCGACAACAGTCCGGCCTCATTGCCCTGTGGTTCTATTTTAGAAGTTTTAAGCCCTTGTGTATACAGATTTACACCGGATACACTTTCCGACTCAAACAGAATTTTGTTGTCGGAAAGGTTATAACTCGGCCAACCGAGGGCGCCGTTGTTGCTTACAATTGGGCCATAATCGCCGGTTTCGGTATTGGCGCCATACACATCATACAGGTTACTGGCACTGTCAAAAACATCAAAAGCGATGATGTAGGGA
>JAGWYI010000259.1 GCA_018969455.1 Bacteroidota bacterium
TCATCCCCTTCCTCCAATGCCGGGTTGATCTCCAGTTCCTCCTGAATGCGTTGTTCCAATGAAGCGGTTGGAATTTGCAGTAGCTTCATCAGCTGAATTTGCTGAGGAGAAAGCTTCTGCTGTAATCTTTGCGTCAGGGTTTGTTTTGGTCCAAATGATGCCATGAATGAAGGGGGATTACATTAGAAAAAAATATGATTATGGTGTGGCAAAAAAAGCCCCATCAAACCTGAGGCCAAATTTATCAAAAATTTGCGCACAAAAGCAAATATATTTTTTTTAAACTTAAAAAATTGGTTAATTTGCTGATTATCAATATTGTGTAAAAAGTATAAATTTTAAAAGGATTATAACTATTTTTTGTTTAACTTAAACATATTTTTAATTATTATCATGTGACAAGGCGTATGCATAAAGCCGGAGAATAACCTGATCTATAAAATTTAATTCTCTTAATTTTGCCGCATTGCTTTTTTAATTTGTAATTTAAAATTCCACTCATTGGCTATGATAAAACGATTCCTTTTACCGGCTTTTTGGAGCATTTCCTGCGTTTTGAGCGCTCAGAAAGCCGAGCCGTTTAGCTTCAAGGAAGTTAAGCAAATTGCCGCGACAGCGGTAAAAAACCAGGAACGCACCGGTACCTGCTGGGCTTTTAGTACCGCCTCTTTTCTTGAAAGTGAGGTGTTGCGGATGGGCAAAGGCGATCAAAACCTGTCTGAAATGTACGTGGTACGCCATATTTATCGCCAAAAATGTGAAAATTATGTACGCAGACAAGGCCATGCACAATTTGGAGAAGGCGGCCTGGCGCATGATCTTTTGAATGCGGTTAAAATGTACGGGATTGTCCCGGAATCCGCTTACCCCGGCCGAAAAGACCCATCTATGCCGCTCAATCACGCCCAATTGGTAAGCACGCTCAAATCACGATGCGATAATTTTATTAAGCAAGGCATGGAAGGCACGCTTTCGGCCAATTGGATGCAGGAAATTGATCAGGCCCTCGACGACTTTTTTGGACCCGTGCCCCAAAAGTTTAAGGTGAATGATGTGGCTATGGATCCAATAACCTACCGCGATTTCCTGGGTATACGCCCCGATGATTATGTAAGCATTAGTTCTTACACCCATCACCCATTTTACCAGCAATTTATTTTGGAAGTGCCCGACAATTTTTCAAACGGCTCTTTTTACAATTTGCCATTGAGTGAAATGATGCGTAGCCTCAATTTTGCCATTCAGCAAGGTTTTACCGTTGAGTGGGATGCTGATGTAAGCAACAAGGGCTTTTCACCACAGTATGCGCTTGCAATAGAGCCAGAAAAGGACTGGAAAGATAAAACCCAGGAAGAAACCGCTGCCGCTTTCAAATGGTGGGAGCCTGAACGAAACATTACCCAAGAATACCGACAACAGTTATTCGATCGCCAAATAAGTACCGACGATCATTTGATGCATATTACCGGCATGCTGGATGAAACGCACAGCGGCATTTACTATCAGGTGAAAAATTCATGGGGCGAAATTTCCGATCTCAAAGGTTATGTGCGCGTTTCGGAAGCCTACATGCGTGCCAATACCATTTCCTTCACCCTTCATAAAGATGCGCTACCCTCCGATATCCGCAAACGCCTCGGGTTGGAACCCGGTGATGTGCGCATTGAGGGCGCCAACGGAACGCAACCGATCCCGGCCAGAACAAAACCCAGCCGCAATGATCCACGTGTTGCCCCCGTAGACGGTAAATTACCCGTAATTGAAAAAACAACGCCACGCCCGCCACTTAAAAAACAAGATTAAAACATGAAAGTCACAGCACTAACTGAAAAACACCTCGAACTCGGGGCAAAAATGGCCGAATTCGCAGGTTACAACATGCCCATCTCCTATGCACCCATCACCGAAGAACACCAAACCGTACGAAACGGAGTAGGGGTTTTTGATGTGAGCCATATGGGAGAATTTATTGTGCGCGGTAAAGATGCTACCGCATTTTTACAAAGCACATGCTCCAATGATGTTTCCAAACTAAAACCTGGTGAGGTTCAATATGCTTGTTTGCCCAATGCCAAAGGTGGCATCGTTGACGACTTGCTGGTGTATCGACTGGATGACGCGCCCGAAATGCTGGTTGAGGGTGAGCAAAGCTATATGCTTGTGGTGAATGCATCCAACGAACTCAAAGACTGGAGATGGCTAAAACGCCGATCAAAAGGTTTTGAAGTGAAGATGCAAAATATTTCAGCTAAAACGGGCCTGTTGGCAGTACAAGGTCCGAAAGCGGCAGAAGCCTTGCAAAAACTTACCGACATCGATCTCAAAAGCATCCCGTACTACTCCTTTAAGCGCGGCCGCTTCGCCGCTTGCAACAATGTAATTATATCGGCAACGGGTTACACAGGAAGCGGAGGCTTTGAAATTTATGCCAAAAACAAGGATATTGTTAAAATTTGGGATAAAATATTCAAAAATGGCGCAAAATTTAACATCAAACCTGTTGGATTGGGCGCCCGCGATACTTTGCGCCTTGAAATGGGATATTGTTTATACGGCAATGATATTGATGACAAAACAAGCCCGCTGGAAGCAGGACTTGGCTGGATCACCAAACTCAACAAAGGCGTTGATTTTCCTTCAATTGAAAAGTTTAAGAAACAAAAAGCGGAAGGGGTTAAACGCAAACTGGTGGGTTTTGTATTAGATGAACGCCGCGTGCCCCGGCATGGATACGTCATTGAAAGCCCCAGAGGGGCCTCCATCGGTGTGGTTTGCTCGGGTACACATTCTCCCACCATGGACAAGCCAATTGGTATGGGATACGTGAAAACCAAGTTTTCAGAGCCTGGTACCAAAATCAAAATTGTAATGGGCAACAAAAAACTGGACGCAATTGTAACAAAGTTGCCTTTTGTTACACCGGGAGTTTAGAAAATTTAATTTTTTATAGGCTCTTAAGCGCCTATGTCTGAAAAATAAAAGGGGAGCGGATTTCAAAATCCACTCCCCTTTGCTATTGAACGCTGATTTTTTAACGAATTACCTCCAGACGTACGGAACCTACATGATGCCCATCATTTATCACAAGCAAATATAGGCCTTGGGGCAATCGACTCAAATCCAGCAAGGTGCTGAAACTGTCAGATTGGTTATCAAATACCTTTTGCTCCAGGGTACGCCCGGCCAGATCCCTTATTTGGAACTGTAATGAGCCCTGCGCTTGTTGCATTTGAACCCGGAAAACACCACTGCTCGGATTGGGTGCAATTTGAATGCCCCAATATTCGGCAGGTTCGAAACTGGCGCTTACCACCAAAACTTCTTCGCTGGTGGTAATGCAACCATTGGCGTCAAGTACCTGGAAAGAATAAATGCCCTGGAGCAGATCGGGAAACAAGGGGCTATCCTGGAACACCGAACCGTTCGCATTGTACTGAAAAGGCGGTGTACCGCCGGAAGCATTTGCCAACACGGTATCGCCAGATACCTGTAAATCAAGCAAAAGCGGTGCTGGACTTTGTATGTTAAAGGCAACAGTTTTGGAATATCCATGAACGTCACTCACCTGCAATTGGTAGTTACCAGGCGCCAGGTTAGAGATTTCATAATTATGTGCACAGGCGCCCGCTACTTCTTGTATAAATGCGCCTGGAAGGGTATCCAATTGTATCGGCTCATAACCTCCATCTACGCATATCAAAGCCACACCATCGTTAGATCCAAAACAGGAAACTTGAAGTACAACACTGGCAGAAGCCACAATGGTATTGCCGAACACCTCAAAAGTAGTGGAAGCGGTACATCCGTTGGCATCGCGTGCAACTATGTCGTAAACGCCTATGGGCAATCCTGTCAGGTTACCTCCAAAGACGCCATTAATCAGGTAAGAATAGGGCATTGTGCCACCTGAATAAGTTAACACTGCATTGTTATCGGTTACATCCGCAATTACGACAAGTGGTTGTGGTTCGGTAACTGTTGTCGTGATATTTGCCTCCGTACCCTGCGCATCTCGCACCAGAATATTGTACACGCCAGCGGAAAGGCCAGAGAAAATACTGTCCATTTGGAATGGCGCCATGTTTATAATGTATTGATAAGGTGGAATGCCGCCTTTGGCATATGCCGTAATTTCACCATCGTTTCCGCCCGCGCAAGAGACTGATGTAGAGTTTGTTGCACTTAAAACCAGGGCAGGAATATTAACGATGGCATTTTGTGCACTGGTACATCCGTTGGCGTCACGTACAATTACCTGATAGGTTCCATTGGTGAGGTTGGTAAACAATCCGCTACTTTGAAATGGACCGTTCCCAATGCTATAAGTGTAGGGAGGAGTACCGCCCGATCCTGAAACTGTAATGGTATTCAAATTGGAACTTACCGTATTGTTCAGCACTGAAGGATTGTTTAGCACAACCGTATTGGTATTTGCCTGAAATCCCATTTCATCCTGTACCACAATGGTGTATGAGCCAGCATAAAGCCCTGAAAACACGCCATTGTTATTCTGGAACGGTCCATTGTTCAAACTGTAGGTAAATGGAGGTGTTCCACCGCCTACATTTATGCTTACGATTCCTTCGTTACCTCCGGCACACAATACATTTGATACGATAACGGCTGAAACGAGCAGCGTATTTACCGCAACGATGGCCTGAACGCTGGTGGTACAGCCATTCGCATCCTGTACAGTTACGGCGTAAATACCATTTGGTAATCCGGTAAACACATTGTCGCTTTGGAAATCGCCGTTGATGCTGTAAGTATAATTTCCGGCGCCGCCGCTTGCGCTCACCAGAATGGTATCTTTTTGAACGGTGGCTGTTGCATTAACAGGGCTTGGGTTACTAATCACAACCACATTGGAGCTGGCTGTAAAGCCAAACTGCCCGGTTACCACGACTGTATAGGCGCCTGCCGTCAAATTTTTGAATACATTTGAACTTTGTTGCGGGCCGTTGTTGAGGCTATAAAGGTACTGCCCGTTCAGGCCGCTTGCAACAACTGTAATTTCTGCGCCAGCGCCGTTGACGCATGGAACAGGCAATGTTTGAGTGGCGCTTACAAGCAGGTTATTTTTTACCACATTAAACGTAAAGATGCCATTATGCACCCAGGCATTGTTGTTTATATCCAGCGCGTCGAAAGAAAACTGATCGGTATTGGCGAGGTCTCCATTGTTTTGGTAAGATATCAGGCCATTGTTAATATCCGATTGTGTAATGGTGGCTCCCAAACTCAATGGTACGCCACTTAGCCGCAATACGCCATGGGAAGGAAGGTCTGTAATGGTATAACGACCTTGTGCTGCAGTGCCCGAGAGTTGCATACTCAGGTAAGTATTATCCAAATTTGCAATTCCGCCGGATGGAGTTTGAAGGGCTTTGTTTACCAAAATGGCTCCTTGTGGCAGAGCGACCGGAAAGCAGAATGTAAGGCTCCAGGAAGTTAAGCTGCCTCCGTCGTCGGCATAAGTGTCGTTTATCTTCAATTTCCAAACGCCGGAAGCATTTTTCCCTTTCATGGCATTCAGGGTATCAATTGCCTGGAAGGCGCCTTGAATGGCGATGCCGCTTGCGCTGCAGGTTCCTTCCAAAACGGCAGCCGAGTTGGCCGCTTCATCATCAAAAACCACATCTATATTGTCGTTGCTGCACCCAAATTGATCGGCAGGCACACCAGGCTGATCAAACAAGCGGAAATCTTGCCCCCAAGGGCTTGTAAGGGTGGCTACCAAATCGCCAACATAAGTGTGGGAAATTTTTACCGCGGCGTTAATGTCTTGAATAAAATTAGTTTGGGAAATATTCAGGTTAGAACTGATTGTATTTACCGAATTTGCATCAATGACTTTTGGAACATCGCTGCTGTTGAAGGTTTGATTACATGCTTTGTCGGAAGTTTGAAACGCATAAACGGTCGTTGTCGGACCTGCACCGCACAGATTGTTGCATTTTACCCTCCAATAATAAACGGTATTATTTTGCAAACTAGGTACAAAGCTGGTATCGCTTGTATTGTAAGCGCCAATAATGCTTGCCGGACTAAAACTTGGGTTGCTGGCAAGTTCAAGGGTGTAGGAGCCTGCGAACGTCGCTTTTTTCCAGGAGATGGCTGTGCCTGGGACAAAACCCAGGTAGCCATCGGCAGGAGAAAGGCCATTGGCTGCGTTGGTGGGTGCGCCTGGCAATACAGAAAGTTGTGCCGTTGTTGATTGGTTGACACTTCCTCCAGACCCTGCAAAAACCAGGTTGTAGTTGCCTGCCATGG
>JAGWYI010000260.1 GCA_018969455.1 Bacteroidota bacterium
GTTTGGTGGTTTTTATGGCGCCGCCCCGATCCTGGGCAAACAAAATTCGATACGTATATCCTTTTAGGTTCCCCGCAGCATCCAGATCGGGCAATTCGGCAAAAATGGTACTGCCAATGGGAATATATCGGGGATCGACGGCGATGGAATAACCTGCGGTCAGCGGAAAAAATCCGGATCCAAGCACCGTTTCATCTACTTTTGTAAAAAACACATGCGTTCCGCCCGCACCTTTCACCGAGCCGCCAAAACCGAAATACGTCCTTTTTCCATCCGGAAACTCCACCAGGCAAGAGCCTTGGAGCTGCGCGTTTTCAACTTCTTTCTTTGTTTTGAACCAGGCCAATTCCAGGTTGCGGCCCTCCAGCGCGCCGCGCTTGATGGCCGCCGGGTTGGGTACATTCTTCTCTGGCCGGGCATATATCGGGAATTTAAAGTTTTCTGAACGCACGCGGCTCGCATACACCAGCGGTGTGTAGTACCCGGTTATACGCACTTTGTCGCGTTTAATTTCGGTATTTATCCGATAAAAATCGAAGGTTTTTAAGAGAACCTTGGGGTCTAGCAATTGCACACCCTCCAACAATTCCAGGCTCTTGAGCATTTCGGCCCGACTTATTCCCGAAGTGCCACGGTCTTTAACGTCGGGTCGCAACAAATAATTGGTTTGCTGGTACATGGCCTGCAACATAACCGGGTCAAATTCTATAAAGGGCAAGGTGTCGGGGAGTGCCGGAATTAATACAGAGGAGGCCAGTTTTCGTTTGGATTTGCCCCTCTCTTCGGGATAGGCGCTCAAGGCCGGAACCGCAGCAGATGCTGAAAACTGGCTTTTTTCAACGCCCGGCATCGACGCCGTGTCTTTGACGGCAGCCAACTGAATTTCAGGACGGTTCTGACAACACACTGTGCTCATCGTGATGGTGCAGAACACCCAATAAAATCGGATATTTTTCAGCATACGGGTATTGGATTCCGTTGCGGTTGTTTTTCGTTTTTACAAATGTATAAAACTGAATCCGAACTTGCCCCGAATATGCGGAAAACTATTTAAAATTTAATTCAAGACACTGAAAATCAATGCTCTTTGATTTCAGAAATTTGCTTACGCGTCCGTTTCTTGAAGTATTTTGGATGCACCACCAGCAAACCAAAGGATTCGCCGCTATCCTTTTCCGTGCGCGCATGGTGGGCGCCGTGCGCACGCAAGATGCCGCGTGAATACCATCCATCCAGCTGTCGGAACCAAGTAAATCGCTGGTGAATGTACACGTCGTGTATCAGGAAATAGGTTAGTCCGTACAAAGAAATCCCAACACCGATAAAAAACACCCAAAAATGAGGGGTCATGGAACCGAACATATAACTAAACGCCGAAGGAATGGCAAAAACCAGAAAAAAACGGTCATTTTTTTCAAAAAAGCCCGTTTTGTGATGTCTGGGCAGATGATGATCTTCATGCCATTTCCATAAAAATCCATGCATGATGTATTTGTGTGAAAACCACGCCATGAACTCCATGCCGACATAGGCGAGCACAGTTACCAGGGTATACAACAACCAGTTGGACATAGAATTTTTTTTTGGTCAAACACGCCAAAAGGCTAAATGTTCTGAATTTTAATCGTTGAAAGGCAAAAATTTGTCATCGTGCGGCTGATCAAATACCGGCGCCTGAAAATGAACGGGCTGGCCATTCAAAACTTGTTCGTACAAAAGCAAATACGATTGCGCCATTTGTTGGGCTGAAAAATGCGTCAGGGCATATTCGTGGCAATGAGATGCCTGAAATGAATCAGAATTTTTCATGGCTTCCAACAATTCCGATTTTTTTACCGACAGGCAACCAAATTCGCTGTAAAAGGCTTCGATTGCACCATACTCGGGCATTTTCCTACGGCGCGGCGCTTCTTTTTTACCCAATAGCTCGGGCAATGCGCCATAAGGAGTGCCAAATACCGGGCACCCGAAATACAAACTCTCGGGTACTGCCAAACCGAATGGTTCGTGCCAAATGGCCGGAAAAATCAAACCTTTGGATCCATTTAAAATGGCATTTCTTCCTTCCGCACTTAAAACACCGTGAAACCGAACATTTGGCGTAAGCGTAATGCGCAATTCTTTTCGAAAATTGACCCTTGTTCCACCCACCACATGCAACCGAGCGCCCAAACGCACCGCAAGATCAATCGCTCCCCGCACGTTCTTGCCACGCCAGGCGGCATTTCCCAGAAAATGGTAATAAACCCGTTTGTTTCCCATGACGGGTGTGCCATATTCTGAAAAATCGATCCCATTGTGTACAAAAACATGCCCGCCATGCCGGTGCGCATGCTGAGCCGAAACAAAAACCGTATTTACATCAAAAACACAGGAAGCATTACAGTTGTCGTGGCAGGTAATCAAATAAGGTTTAGATTCGATGGAGGGCGCTTTGCAATGAAAATGAACCAAATCCACCATTTCGGGGATTTGGGCATCTATGGGCTTCTTTTCATCCAAAGTGTATACCGTAGCAAAGGGACAAACGGTGCCTTTTTTTGCGAGCAAACTCACCTTGTGTCCCATCACTGTCAGCGCCTTACCCAGCCACCACAACACCCGCTCCGAATCATCGTACGAGGATACGGGCAATCGCGCGTTGTGAACCAAAAGTATATGCATGGTCAAAAATGCCAGCCGTTGGCGGCAGGCGGCTGTTGCAAATGTGCAACATCTGGCTATTTTGCCCAAGATAAAATACATGAATTTATCAACTTTGCGCAAGTTTTTGAAGATCAACTTAAGGCATGAACTATCAGGAAACGCTGGATTATTTATACACACATCTGCCCATGTTTCAACGCATTGGCGCAGCGGCCTATAAAAAGGACTTGGGAAATACACTGGCTTTGTGTGCCCAACTCGGAAATCCCCAACACAAATTCAATAGCATTCACGTTGCCGGAACCAATGGAAAGGGGTCGGTAACCCATATGTTGGCTGCAATATGTCAGGCCGCGGGCATGAAAACCGGTATGTATGTTAGCCCCCACTACAAAGACTTCCGCGAACGCATTCGAATCAATGGGCAGTATATTCCCCCAAAAAAAGTGGTTGAATTTGTAGCAAAAACACAGAAAACGATTGAAGAAATCAAACCTTCCTTTTTTGAACTTTGTGTTGCTATGGCTTTCGACCATTTTGCCCAGGAAAAGGTAGATATTGCCATTGTAGAAGTCGGACTCGGCGGGAGGCTCGATAGCACCAATGTGATTACGCCCCTGGCGAGCGTCATAACCAACATCAGTTATGACCATATGGACCTCCTTGGCGACACCCTCGCCCAGATCGCCAGCGAAAAAGCAGGCATCATCAAGCCCGGCATTCCGGTAATCATCGGCGAAACACATCCCGAATCGGCGCCCGTTTTTGTTCAAAAAGCCCGGGATACCGGCGCTCCCATTGCTTTTGCCGATCAGCACTTTGAGGCAAAGCTCCTTGCCGAAAATGTTCTCCAGGGGCAGTCTACCTTTCAAATAACAAAGGATGGCCAAACCCTACAGGCGCCTGTATTACTCGATGCAGCAGGACCGTTTCAGGATAAAAACCTGGCCACCGTTTTGCAGGTATTCGATTCCCTTCCCATTGTACCTGCATCGGCCGTCGAAACCGGACTCGCTCAGCTCCGCAAGCGGACCCGTTTCCAGGGGCGCTGGCAAATACTTGGACAAAATCCGTTGATTTTGTGTGACAGCGCGCACAATGAAGCAGGCTTGCGTACCGCTTTTGAAAAAATAAATTCCTTGCAATTCGAACGCATTCACATTGTAACCGGTTTTGCCAACGACAAAGACTTGAGCAAGGCACTGCCAATTTTTCCCAAAAATGCCCGTTATTATTTCGCAAAAGCAAATGTTCCCCGCGGATTGGACGCCCAGGTGCTTTTAGATACGGCCGCAACCTATGGTCTGACAGGCAAGGCCTATCGCTCTGTCAGAAATGCTTTCCAGGCCGCCAAACGCGCTGCGCATGCCAATGATCTGGTTTTGGTAATCGGCAGTATATTTGTAGTAGCAGAAATACCACTGAAACGCTTTTCGCCCCATCCTGCCTCATTCTAAAAAACGATTCTTGTTATGACAACCGTTCCCACCCTGGCCACTCAAAACCTTGAACGCAATGGTTACCTCGATCTGGATATAGACCCCACGCTCGATCTGATCGAAGAAATTAAGCGCCTGAAAAAAGAAAAAAACGCGGTAATCCTGGCGCATTATTACCAGGATGGCGACATCCAGGATATTGCCGATTACATTGGCGATTCCTTGGGGCTATCGCAAAAGGCCGCCGCAACCGACGCGGATGTGATTGTATTTGCGGGCGTGCATTTTATGGCGGAAACGGCTAAAATTCTTTCGCCCAGTAAAAAAGTGTTGCTGCCCGACCTGAAAGCGGGTTGTTCCCTCGCCGACTCCTGTCCACCGCATTTGTTTCGAAAGTTCAAAGAAAAATACCCCGATCACCTGGTGGTTTCCTACATCAACTGCACAGCCGAGCTGAAAACCCTCACCGATATTTGCTGCACATCTACCAACGCTGTGCAAATCATTGAAAGCATTCCTCAAAACCAGCCCATCATTTTTGCTCCGGATAAGAACCTTGGCGCTTATTTGATGAAAAAAACAGGCCGGGAAATGGTTATCTGGAATGGCGCTTGCATGGTACACGAAATTTTCAGCCATGAACGCATTGTAAAATTGAGGGCGCGCCACCCAAACGCTAAATTCATAGCGCATCCGGAATGCGAAGCCCATATTCTGGAAATGGCCGATTATATTGGAAGCACCACCGGTTTGCTGAAGTATACCATCAACGACCCCGCTACCGAGTTTATCGTAGCCACCGAGTCGGGTATTTTGCATCAAATGCAGAAAAACAGCCCCACCAAGACCTTTATTCCAGCTCCGCCTGAAAACCAGTGCGCCTGCAACGATTGCCCCCACATGAAGCGAAACACCCTGGAGAAACTCTATTTGTGTATGGCGTACGAACTCCCCGAAATTATTTTACCCGATTGGGTGATTGAGCAAGGGCGTGCATCCATCGACCGGATGCTTGCAATTTCGGCAAAAGCAGGACTCATTGGATAGGCCGGAGCCGCAGCGCTGGCTTTTGTCGCTCTAACTGCTGCCATTCAGATGCGGTATTACAACAACATCATACCTGACCATGCCCCAAAACAGGCAATGTCAGGTATGAAGTTTTAAAGTCCCTAACTGAACAAACCGACAATATCATCCTGTGTGAGTTTTTTGATCAAGCCCTGCTCGGTGCTGATGAGATCTTTTGCAATGTCTTTCTTCTTTTCCTGCAATTGGAGAATCTTTTCTTCCACGGTGTCTTTGCAAATCATTTTGTAGGCAAAAACTTTTTTGGTTTGACCAATACGGTGTGTGCGGTCAATGGCTTGCTGCTCCACGGCAGGATTCCACCACGGATCCACCAGGTAAACATAATCGGCTTCGGTGAGGTTGATGCCCACACCGCCTGCTTTCAAACTCATTAAAAACACCCGGCAATGGACCGATTCCTGGAAATTGCGCACGCGAGCAGCACGGTCTTGGGTAGAGCCATCCAGGTATTCATAAGGTATTCCGGCCTGCACCAGATGTTGCCGGATGAGGTCGAGCATTTTAAGGAACTGGGAGAAAATCAATATTTTATGATTGCCGGCATTTTCCTCTATTTCCCGTACAATTTCCTCGAGTTTTGCCGAAGCGTTACCAAAATCGCCTTCGTCAGATAAAAGCGCCGGCGCATCACATATTTGGCGGAGTTTCAACAGCCCCTCCAGAATCAAAAATGCTGCTTTGTCTTTCCCTTCTTCTGTCATTTTCTCCACGATACGCGCCCGGTACAATTCCCGGTAATTTTCGTACACTTTGCGTTGCTCTACGCCCATTTCACAAAATAAAATCATTTCCATTTTATCGGGCAAATCCTTTGCAACCTCCTCCTTGGTGCGTTTTAACATAAAAGGGTACACCAATTTGCGCAATTGGCGGGCTTTCTCTTCGTCGCGATACTTGTCTATCGGCGTAGCAAATTCACTTCGGAAAAACTCCTGGCTGCCCAACAAGCCCGGATTTAAAAACTCCATTTGCGAATACAAATCGAAGGTGTTGTTTTCCACAGGCGTTCCCGTCATTACCAGGCGATTCTTGGCCGACAGCAGTTTAACCGCTTTGGCAATTTTTGAATCCGGGTTTTTTATTGCCTGTGATTCGTCGA
>JAGWYI010000261.1 GCA_018969455.1 Bacteroidota bacterium
ATGAAAGGTAAAGATTTTGGCGCCAGGCAAGGCTTATTTTTGAGGGAATAGCCATGTCCTATTGCCGAAAAAATAAATGCAGCATGGCGTTAAAAGATTTGCCTTTCAGCATTTTGGAGGTTTTAAAACAGTTTCTAAGCACAATAAACCGCTCAAATCCCTAAATTTCTTCCTAAGTGTTGCACAAATTTATGCAAAAAACGGCATTTTTACTGTTCGCCTTTTTGGTTTTTGGCCCGGCTATCTGGGCGCAACCCTCCAACGATGAATGTACCAATCCCATCGTTTTGCCTGAGGTTGAAAACTATTGTAGCAATCCGGGTGAATTTACCAATGTGGGCGCAAGCGCATCGGCATACGGAATACCACCTTGTTTCATTAACAGCCAAAAAGATGTGTGGTTTGCTTTCACCGCTAAATACACCGATATTACCATTACTGTACGCGGACAAACCGGTGGTGGCGGAACGCTCAAAAATCCGCAAGTAGCCCTGTACGCGGGCTTATGCGGTGGAACCATTGAAGAATTGGAGTGTCAGAGCGCCCTAGGCGCCAACAACATTGTGGAAGCTTACCAAGGAGGCTTATTTCCTGGCACAACCTATTTGATTCGAATTCAGGGCCGTAGCGGCGCCACAGGTACTTTTCAAATTTGCCTGAACAATTACAATCCACCAGAAGAGCCCACATCCGACTGCCCATCTGCCTCTGTTTTATGCGACAAATCGGCATTTGTGGTTCAAAAAGTAACCGGTGCAGGCGCCGATATTAAAGAACTGAATGATGCCTCCTGTTTTTTCAATGGGCAGGGTACCAATTACGAAACCAATTCAACCTGGTTTGTTTGGACCTGTGCGCAATCAGGTAGTCTCGAGTTTGCACTTACTCCCCTCAACCCCACCGACGACCTTGATTTTGTGATGTATCGCCTACCCAATGGAATCGGAAACTGCAACGGTAAGGAAGTGGTTCGATGTATGGCTTCAGGCGAATCGCCACTCATCAATTCATCCGCATGCCTGGGCCCAACCGGCTTGCGCCCAGGAGAAAACGACACGAGCGAAGATGCCGGTTGCAGCGATTCCGGCGACAATGCCTGGCTGGCGCCATTCAACATGGTGGCCGGAGAAACGTATGCGCTTTGTGTCAACAACTTTTCTACCACTGGAAATGGTTTTTCTGTAAAATTTGGCGGATCTGGTACATTTTTGGGACCAGAAGCAGCTTTCACTACCATCCCATCTGCAGTTTGTATCGGCACGCCCGTTCAAATTAAAGACGCCTCCACCTCCCCCTTCGGAAATATTACCAACTGGGCCTGGAGCTTCGGTTATTTGGCGCAGCCCCAAACCGCCAATTCGCAAGGCCCCCATACTGTTCAATTTAATTCGCCGGGGCAGCAGCAGGTGGTATTAAGCATTACCGCTGTAACCCCACAGGGCAGAACCTGCAAAATCACCGATATTCAACAAGTTACGGTTTACCCCGATGTTAAACTGGATACACTCATTGCCATGCCGGAATGCAATGGCGGTACCAATGGCGCAATTCGGGTAAAAAACATCAAAGACGGTACACCTCCTTACCTGTTTAGCTGGAACGGCGGACCCTTTACATCCAGTGATTCCCTCACCGGAATTCCGGTAGGTAATTATTCCCTTGTGGTAAAAGATGCCAACAATTGTGAAACCGATGTAAATGTGCGCGTGGATGAAAAAGCATTGAAGGTAAATGCTGATATCCAAAAACCATTATGTTTCGGTGATGCCAATGGAATCATTACGCTCCAGGTAACAAATGGGACGGCGCCTTTCCTGTTCAACTGGGGAAGCGGTTTTATTCCCAATAACAGCAACGGCGGCTATAAATCTGGAATTTATACCATTCAGGGACTTGATGCTGAATTGTGCAAAGGAACCTATGTGGTTACTGTAACCGATAATCCACCCCTTACCCTGAAAATAGACACCATTGATGTTTCCTGTTATGGCGCCAACAATGGCATGGCGATTGCCAATGCCGAAGGAGGGGTAGAGGGCTTCAAATACATCTGGTCTGATGGTCAGACCGACAGGAAGGCCAATAATTTCCCGCCAGGCCAATACGGTGTTACCGTTCAGGATGCCAACAACTGCATCATTTCAGGCAGTGTTTTCATTGAAGAGCCCGAAGATCTGAATATCATGCTTCTGAATGTCGTTGACCTGATTTGTTTCGGAGAACCGATCGGACAAATTCGCGTTCAGGGAAGCGGCGGTGTTCCTCCTTACAGGTTTAGCCCCGACGGCCGCACTTACACCACCAGCGATACTTTAAAAGAATTGGGCGCCGGAAATTATTGGGTCAAAATTAAAGACCTCAATGGATGTACCGACTCGGTTTTTGCCAAAATTGTGCAACCACCCCAACTGCTGGTCATCGCTCAACCCCAGGATACTACCCTCAACCTGGGATACTCATTTGATATCACAACCAATACCTTCCCCAATGGACGCCCTGTGGATTACAGCTGGACACCCAGCCTGGGACTGGATTGTACCAATTGCCCCAATCCCTACGCCACTGCCATACAAGATATAGCCTACATCATAAAAGTAACCGATGAAACAAATTGCATGGCCTTCGATACCGTTTTGGTTCATGTCAACAAAAAAAGACCTGTGTACTTCCCCAACATCCTTGACCCCGATAAAAACTATCCAAATGCAACTTTTACCGGATTTGCCAACCCCGCAGCTCAACAAATTGACTTACTGCGCATCTACGACCGTTGGGGAGAACTAATTTTTGAAACAAAAAACATCCCACTAAACGACCCCAACTTGGGCTGGGATGGCTATTACAAAGGAAAACCCATGAATGGCGTTTTTGCCTATTACGCACTGGTACGATTTGTAGATGAAGAAGTTTTACAGTATGAAGGAAATGTCACGGTTTTCCGTTAATGGGATACATTTGTGATAAAAAGCCTTTGAGATCGATTGTTTGTTTTTTGTTTTGCCTCACCTGCCTTAGCCTGTTTGCCCAAATGCCAGCCCGACGCCTTCAGGCAGGCATGGTAATTAGCCAATCGTGTACCATCGATTCCGGTTTGTACGTGTTGCCTGCGCACGGAACCAAACATCAGGTAGACAGCGTTGGTATGGCCGGTACGCCCCCTATCATCACCATTCGGGGCGAAAATCTCGTCATTGATTTTCAACACGCCATGCTGCGAGGCGCCAAGCCTGGTGAAGCGCCTGACCATTTTGTCGGACTGGGAATTAAAGTGGAAGGGAAAAATATTTTGATAAAAAATGCAGTGGTTCGAGGGTACCAGATTGGGCTTTGGGGGAATCATGTTGAAGATTTAAAACTCGAAAATTGCACCTTTTCCTATAATTACCGACCTCAACTGTTCTCTGGCAGAGAAACTGAGGATTTTAGCGATTGGTTGAGTTACCACCACAATGACCACGATGAGTGGATGCGTTACGGTGCAGGAATCTATTTGAGTCACTGCCTCAACGCAACTGTTTCTGCCTGTAAGGTTACAGGCAACCAAAACGCCCTGCTTCTGCGGGCTTGCTCGGGTTGCCTGGTGTTCAATAACCAGTTTCAGTTCAATTCCGGATTGGGAATTGGTTTGTACCGAAGTAGTAACAATCGCTTTATGCATAACCGACTTGATTGGAATGTGCGCGGTTATTCACATGGGTTTTACCAACGTGGCCAAGATTCTGCGGGGATCCTGCTGTTCGAACAATGCAACAACAATCTGATTGCATACAATTCGGCAACACATTGCGGCGACGGTCTGTTTTTATGGGCCGGACAATATACCATGGATACCGGCCTGGGTGGTTGCAATGATAATTACCTATTCGGAAACGACTTTAGCACTGCTCCTGCCAACGGTGTGGAACTTACCTTTTCGCGAAACCGCGTACAGGGTAACCTTATTTCAGACTGCAATTACGGCATTTGGGGTGGTTATAGTTACAATTCGGTTATTCACGGCAATCTGATTTCAGGTTGTAAAACCGCAATAGCAATTGAGCACGGTCAAAATGATACCATCCGGCAAAATTATTTTCGCGACGACAGCACCGGAATTCGACTCTGGGCCAATGCAGTGCAAGATCCCAACTGGGGATATCCACGATATCGGGATACCCGAAGCCGAAATTCCTTGATCGACCACAACGTTTTTCTGCGTGTACGTAAACCCCTCCACATATCCGCATCCGAGTCTATTGCCATAAACGGGGAAAATCTGTTTTTTGATTTTGAAAAAATCCTCGAAAACGATCCAGCAAACAGCCAATTGAAATTCTGGAGAAATGACTTGTTCGCCCCTTCTGATGTACTGCAAACCGTGTGGCTTAATCCAGAATTAAAAAATCAGCGCAACCTGAATTTTGAACACCCCGACAAAACGCCACAAGATCCTTTGGCGCCCTTGATGATCCCCCTCTGGCAATTGAAAGAACCCGATAGCCTGCCAGGAGGCATCAATACGGCTTTGCAAGATCAATTCCCCAAGCCAAAAGCATTTATTATTATGGATAAATGGGGCCCCTACGATTTTTTACGACCAATTATTCAACTGCTTGATACCCGCCCAATAGCAAATGGAGCGCCGGCATATCAGTTTCGAATTCTTGGACCGGAAGGACGCTGGGAACTTAAAAAATGGATTGGATTTAAACCCGGCGCCATTACCACTGGGCAAATGCCCGCACTACTTACCCTACAACGCGATACCAATCAACCATTTGTACATCTGGAAATGGTATATTCCAGTAAAAAAGCAATTACCTCCGAATGGGGAGAAATAATTCCTCCCAAACAAGATTTTCTGGTTTCTTTTGACAGAACAGAGCTAAAATGGAACTGGATAACCCGATTTTATTCCGAATCGGATCCAGAACCTCGACAACCGCTCGCCACCCTGTACAATAAGGTGCTTTATTATGCCTGGTGGAATGAACCCACAACGGGCGTGCCTGCAGACAATTTTATGGATGTTTCAGAAACCGAAATTACAGTTCCCGATGGCTTGTACCAAATCTTTTTGAGTGCCGACGAAGGCGTTCGGTTGTGGATAGATGGAAAATTGCACATCGATCACTGGGCACCACACGAAACAGAAACCGATACCTGTATAGTAAAACTCGGCGGAAAACACCGATTTGAAATTCATCATTTTGATCGGAAGGGATTCGCTAATCTGGACTTTCGGATGCAATTTTTACCTAAATAGCAGATCCGGATCTGACTCCGATTGCCTCTACCATACATTCGTCGTATTTCTCCGGTTATTTGTCGTTGATACCCTATAGATTGGTACAGCGCTCCGAACTCAAAATGGATGCTTCAACGTTATTCATTGCGTTAAAACCGTGTTAAATTTTACATTTGCACAAACGAAAACTTTCACCTTATACTCTAAAAACAAATGGCTCAATCTGGTTTTTTCAATCGATTAACTCCCATAGGTCGCCTTGTGGTGGCTATTTTTTTTGTTTTTGCACTTTGGGGCTTGAAATGGTTGGTCATGGATAGTGGTTATGTTTTGAAAAAGAAAACAACAGCCTCTACTGCCATTGAGAATATTGCCCTGCCTGATGCCCCAAAATCGGCAGGCGTTACGGTAGCTGCCATTCCACTGCCCAGCAGCAAGCCGGCTCGTATAGGCGGGCCCGAAGTTCGCTGGCTGCTTTGGGCCTGGAATGCCCAAATGGGTTTGATGTTTGCCAATGGAGGCGCACACACCACCGAAGGCTCATTAATGGCCAAAAATAACGTAAATTTGAATTTGACTCGTCAGGACGATGTCCCGCAAATGCAAGCATCCCTGATCAAATTTGCAAGTTCTTATAAAAACGATCCCAATACAACAGAAGGTGCGCATTTTGTCAGCATCATGGGCGATGGCGCAGCCGCTTTCCTCGCCGGCGTCAATCCTGAACTAGAGCGTTTGGGCCCTGATTATCGCGCACAAATTGTGTATACCTGCGGAAAATCGCTGGGAGAAGACAAGTTTATGGGCCTTCCCGAGTGGAAGGACAATCCCCAGGCTGCAAAAGGGGGCCTGTGCGCCGCTGTTTTGCGCGATGGCGACTGGAACATTGTCATCAAATGGTGTTCCGACAACAACATCAAAGTTAACCCCGATGAACGCACCTACGACCCCGATGCCATGAATTTTGTAGCCGCCGATAATTACCTGGACGCTGCAGAAAAATACATAAATGGGTATGCAGAAACCCGTGACGTGGTT
>JAGWYI010000262.1 GCA_018969455.1 Bacteroidota bacterium
CACTGCGTCCGAAGCTTCTCTGAAATAATAAGCCTCAAAAAACGCTTAAATCCTGCACAAGCCTGGATCATTCACGGCTTTAACAAAAACAACGAAACCGGACGCCAACTGATCGATGCAGGATTTTATCTTTCTTTCGGAGCAGCCTTGCTGCATCCGAATACCACAAATTTTATCTCCCAAATGCCATTGCATCGCTTGTTTTTTGAAACCGACGCACTTCCAGAAGTTTCCATCGAACAAGTCTATGAACGCGCTGCCAACTTGTGCAATATGGAACTGCCACACCTCCAGGCACAGGTAGCAGAAAATTTTGAACAGATATTTCTGTAATTTTGCCTCAAAATGTAATTTACCCGTGACAGCATCTCCTTCATTCGACGCACCCCATTGGTTGCAACGCACCGAATTACTCGTTGGGGCTGAAAAATTGGACCAACTCCAAAACACCCACGTTCTGGTAATCGGATTGGGGGGCGTGGGCAGTTTTGCCGCAGAATTCCTGGCACGTGCCGGCGTGGGGCGTATGACCATTGTTGACGGTGACACCGTTGACCTCACCAACACCAACCGACAATTGCCGGCCCTGCACAGCACGGTGGGCAAACCCAAAACCCAGGTGATGGCCGAACGTATGCGCGACATTAACCCCAAGCTGGATTTGAGGGTCATCGAAGAATTTCTTACCCCAGATGCCGTAAAAGACCTCATCAGCGAAGATTTCGACTATGTTTTTGATTGCATTGATTCCATTCAGCCCAAGCAATACGTCATTGTAGCCTGTAAACAGAAAGGCGTAAGGGTCGTTTCCAGCATGGGAGCAGGCGGACGCATCGACCCTTCTAAAGTGCAGGTAGCCGATATTTCTGAAACCTTTAACTGCCCATTTGCCCAACAGGTACGAAAAGGACTGAAACGCAAAGGGGTGCGCCGGGGCGTAACCGTGGTTTTTTCATCAGAACTGGTAGATAAAAACACCTGTATGCTCACCGATGGAAACCGCTTCAAACGTTCCTTTTACGGAACCATTTCCTACATTCCGGCCTTGTTTGGTTTGCACATGGCCAGTGTCGTGATTCGCGATGTCGTAACAGGAAACTCCCATTGAGCATGCCCCGGGTTGAAGCTCTGCCCAGCGCACTTTCAGATGCCGTTCCGGATACAGTTGCGGCTTAGGATACCACACAACGCCCCGAAGACCACACCCACCAATACACAAATTGCGCTGCTTCAATCATTTAGGCTGAATACCGTACACAGAAACCCACAGCGCAATGTATGCCTCAATCTTCCACCAATTCCAGGTCAATCTGGCGTTTTTGAAGGTCGGTGGATACTACGCGCACCTGCACGCGATCGCCAATTTTGATGGAGTTGCCTGAGCGTTTTGCATGGGCGCGCAAATTGCCGTCTTCAATGGTATAATTTTCAGACAGGCCCCTGAATTCCACCATGCCTTCTGCGCGCGAATCGGGCAATTCCACAAAGAAACCGCGTTCCAACATACCGCTCACAGTTCCTGTAAGTGTTTGGCCCACAAAGCGTTTGGTGTATTCCACCTGTTTGTATTTGATGCTTTCGCGCTCGGCATCGGCAGCTTTGCGCTCCATTGAAGAGATGTGTTTGCATTGCTCTTCCAGTTTGGTCTTATCCACCCGGTACACTTTTCCATCCAGATTCCGTTCCAAAATTCGATGGGCCAACACATCCGAATAGCGGCGGATGGGCGAGGTAAAATGGCTGTAATGGGTAAATCCGAGCCCGTAGTGTCCAATGTTCTTGCTGGAATACACCGCTTTTGCCATGGTTCGGATAGCCAGGGGCTCGAGCAGTTTTAAACGCGCATCCGTACGCGATTTTATCATCAATTCGTTGAACGAATGCGCGAGTTGTTTAGGGGTATCCAGTTTCATTTTCACCCCCAATTCTTGTGCAAAACGGGCAAACTCGGCCACTTTTTCCATGTCAGGCAGGTCGTGAATCCGGTAAACAAACGGAATTTCCTGCTGACTCTGGGCTTTTTGATCGATGAACAGCGCTACTTCCTTGTTGGCGAGCAGCATATAATCTTCAATGAGCAAATTGGTATCGCGGCGATCTTTCACATATACTTCCACCGGTTCGCCCTTTGGCCCGAGTTTGAATCGAATTTCATCGGTTTCGAAGCCGATGGCGCCGTTTTTTTCCCGCTCTTTGCGCATTTTTTTGGCGATTCGATCCATCGTTTTTAGGGCCCAATCGTATTTTTCAAACAAAGGATCTGCCACGAGATCGGCATCGGGCTTTGCATCCAGGATGGTTTGGGCGGCCTCGTACGTGAAGCGTTTGTCGGAGTGGATCACCGTTTTACCAAACCAGCGGCCCACCAGTTTGTCTTTTTTATCGAACTCAAAAACAGCCGAGAAAGTAAGACGATCGGCATGGGGCACCAGCGAACACAGGTTGTTCGACAATTTTTCGGGTAACATGGGGTTTACCCGATCTACAAGATACACCGAGGTGCTGCGCTGGTAGGCTTCCTTGTCCATCGGCGAATCCGGTTTGAGGTAATGGGTCACATCGGCGATATGCACCCCGATTTCGAGGTGTTCGTTTTCCAGCACCCGGATGCTGAGGGCATCGTCGAAGTCGCGGGCATCAACAGGGTCGATGGTGAAGGTAAGCACCTCGCGGAAATCGCGGCGGCGTTCAATTTCCTGATCCGAGAGGGTTTCGGGAATGGCATCGGCCTCCCGCATGGATTCTTCGGAGTGCGCCAATTCAAACCCTGCATTGATCAGAATTTTTTTCATTTCAAAATCGTTACCGCCCAGATCGCCCAGCACTTCGGTCACGGCGCCCATGGGCACACGGCCTTTTCCTTCTTGCCAATCGGTAATTTTTACCACAACTTTATCGCCGTCTTTTGCAGCGCCAATGGCTTCCATGGGCACATACACATCAACGGTCATGTTGAGGCTATCGGCATAAAAGAGTGCATAATTTCGGCTGATGCGCAGGGTACCGATGAAAAACTCATGCGCACGCTTCAGCACTCGCAATATTTCCCCTTCCGGTTTCCGCTGCGGGCTGAAGCCTTTGCGTCCCCCTTTTCGAGGAGGAACGGGAAACAGCAGCACCTCCACTGTGTCGCCGTGCAAGGCGCCGTTGACGTATTTCATGGGTACATAAACATCGGTATCCATCAATTCGCTCACGATATAGGCAGCCCCGGTGCGGGTCATATCCACGCGGCCCTGAACCGTTTTACGCGCCCAATCTGCATTGCGGCGTTTGGATGCAACAACCGGTTGAAATTCATTCAAATCGAGCGGCTTTACATCCGATTCACTGGCATCCAGGCGAACAGGCTTCTTTTTTCGCAGTGGTTTTTCGGGTACAGGAGGGGCATCGGCTTCTTTTTCTTCTACCTGAATCAGGCGTTGCAAGGCCAATCCGTACCGATTCAAATCAGCCTCGTAAACCGATCCAGCCTGAACCAGTTGTGTCAATGCATGACTTACAGAGTCGATGTTGTTTTCAACTTTTAATTGCTCAATAATCTGACGTGGAGCATATTGTCTTTTCGGATTGGCGAGCAAAAATTTGAGAATGGCGATTTGAAGGTCTTGTGCAGTCAGCTTTTTACTGCTTTTTTGCTTTTTTTTAGTCATTTTGATTAAATAAGATTAAGAAAAAATTAATGCAAAGTCTGTTACTACACAAAGTAAAATAAAATATCATACGAAATGAAGAAAGATAGACTTTGCGCTTCGGCATTTCAGAACACAAAGTTGAGTATAAAACAGCAAAGCGTTAAAAAAAGTTCAAATGAGATTTTGGTATGGTTTTTGCAAGAAAAGGTTGTTTTTTTAATACTTCTCATGATCAAATTACTCATCATAGACGACGAAACGGATTTCCGGGAAGTTTTAACCGAAAGGTTGGCATCGGAAGGTTATTTTGTTTCACATCAGGCAAGCGCTGACGCTGCGATTGCCGATTTGTCGAAGCACAGCTATGATTTGATCATACTTGATTTAATTTTGGAAAGGGCCAGCCCTGCGAACATTGATTGGGCACTCTCCAATCTTTATGACGATCGCCAGGGCATAGCAGTTTTGCAATATTTGAAAAGCAATGGCATTGAAACGCCTGTTTTAGCAATTTCTAACAAAGCCGACGATCGAATTACAGAATTGCTGTGCCAATATCCGCAGTGTAGTTTCGGTTTCAAATCACGGCTCACACAGGAAGGCTATATCCGAAAAACCCTGGAAGCCATTCTTTCCAGAAAGATGGAAGTTTCCAGCCTTCAAGCAGCGCATACTCCGTTATATCTTTTACGCGGCATCCCACGCAAATTGCATTATTTGCTGCGCCAGTACATGATTGGGTTTGAACAATATTTAAAGCATTTCAAAGGGCGTTCTGAAGTTCGCATTGAGGTGCTTTCCGGCGAACACGGCGCCAATGACGACATGGCCATTCGATTTCATCCTCCTTTCAATTCTCGCCGGATATTTTATTGGTTTAAGGAATACATCCAATGGCTTGAATCGGGAAACACGATACAGCCCCTGGCAGAACTGCCTATACAGCATCAGGAATTGGGGAAACGCACCCAAGAACTTCAGGAAGAAGTCGCATATTTTGCTTCTACCCTTGCCGACCGGTATTGGGACCAGGTGTGGGGCACGTATACGCCTGCCGCATCCAGCCTGGCCTACGAAGGCATTATAGAACTCAACCCGATTAAAGTCAGCAACAGTTTTCAATTGCGGCAAGGCAAACAACGCCTTACCCGATCCCTGACAGCTTATCAAGACCTGGAAAAACAGGTTTATCAATTTTTACAGGAAAATCGCAGCATTGAGGCGCTGGACGCACTCCTGCATTTCTGCACCCTGTATCGGCTTCACGATCTTCAAAAACAAGTGCTGGCGCAACAGGCACAATATGCCAACGCCATTCAATTTGACCCGAGCGGGCATGCATTTGCTTCTGCCGTGGCTGCCATTAATTTGAATATATTGTACGATTTGCTGCCGGAGTTAGAAACGGCGGTTCAAAATTTGCCAGCCGGAAACTAGTTTAAAATTCAATTTTAATAATTTACACTTTTATACTTTACGCCGCCAGATTTTGTGCATTACGATTTTTATAAATCATTATAAATCACCGAAATCCATCCTGATTTATCCACAAAATCCGGCGAATCCTGGTATAATAAAGGCAAATACTTCATTTTATTCATCCTTTGCTTGCATTGATACAACTTTCCCACGTATTTGGCGTTTTTATGGCCATCAAGCAATTTTCGTATGAAATATCTGTCGGTCTTATTCATTCATTTTATTCTGGTAACAACGCTCCTCGCCCAATCTGCCCCCCCCGCTGAAAAAAGCGATCCGGAGGCAAAAAAAGTGCTGGACAAGGTTCGGAAAAAATACGAGGCTTACAATACCGTAGAAGCAGGCTTTTCCCTGCAAATTGAAGTACCTGGTCAACCCAAAGAGGTGCAAAAAGGAACCATTAGCCAAAAAGGAGAACAATTTCGCCTTGATATGGACCAACAACTGATTGTAAGCAATGGCAAAACCACCTGGGTTTACCTCAAAAAGAACAATGAGGTGCAAATTACCGACAGTGACCCCAAAGGGACCGAAAATGGCTTTATGACCCCGCGAGATTTGCTAAAACGCTACCAAAAAGGCGATTTTTTGTATGCTATAACAGAAAAAACCACTGAAAACGGCAAGGTAATCACCCAAATCGAATTCAAGCCCAAGGATAAAAACTCGGAATATTCCAAAATGCGCCTTAGCCTGGATGAAAAAGCATCCGAGATTAAATCCATCAAGGCATTCGCCAAAGACGGCTCTCGCTACACCTTCAACATTAACCGCCTATCACCCAATAAGCCCATGGGGGTAGAGGTTTTTTATTTCGATGTCAAAAAATTTCCCGGGGTAAAAGTAGAAGACCTCCGAATGTAGATTCGAAGGTCTTCTTTTTCAAATTCTTGTTCCAGTTATTTTCGGATCGCTTCCACCGGATCCATGCGACTTGCCTGAGATGCCGGAATGAGGCCCGAAAGTACGCCAACCCCAATAGAAGTTAAAACCCCGATCAGGGTATTCAGGAGGGAGAGGTGAATGTCGAAATCGAGCACATAAGTGATCAGCTCGGTTGTTCCCCAAATAAGCAGCAGGCCAATCATACCGCCTACGGCACACAAAACAATGGCCTCGCAAAGAATTTCAAGCAGTATAAACCAGCGT
>JAGWYI010000263.1 GCA_018969455.1 Bacteroidota bacterium
TCGTTATGCACAAAATCTGGCGGTGTAAAGTATACCTGGCATATCACTTGCCAATTTGGCCGGTAAAAGGGTAAAACAATCCAAGAATCTACCGGGTGATTGGGTTAAAAAGCAGTTTTCTGCCACCAGAATAAAGAAATTGAAAATCTAAAATGCAGTATTGGTCGAAATCAACCCTGCATGATGCTAGGGAAAATCCATCTTGCAGCAAAAAAAGGAACGGTTAAAGTTATGCGAATCAAACCATCAGAGCTAGAAGCACAGGGATATACCTTGCTTGACGCGTTGAACCACACAGAGTTGGCGCCATTTGTACGGAAGTACCTCAATCAATACACCCGAACTGCGGTGTTTTACTATGCGGTCAATGTACTGTTTTTTGCCTGGGCGGTATTTTCCATGTTTCAGGCTAGGGGTGCGGGATGGGACGATCGGATCGTTCATTTTTGTTATGGTTTTGCGCTGGCATTTTGTCTGGTACCGCTTCATGAATTTTTGCATGTATTAGCCTATCGTTCGCAAGGAGCAAGACATACATCGTACGGCGCCGATTGGCGGAAACTGATCTTTATGGCCATTGCAGATCAATTTGTTGCCAACCGAAAAGAATTCCGGGTGATTGGACTAACGCCGTTTGTGGTTATCAGCATGCTAATGATCGGATTGGTATTGGCCGCCGCACCGCTCTGGCGGATCACCGCGGCAGGAGTTTTATTTGCCCATACTGCCATGTGTTCGGGAGATTTTGGTTTGCTCAGTTATTTTGAATACTACAAACACAGGGATGTAGTAACTTATGACGACCCGGCAAACGGCATTTCGTATTTTTATGCAAAGTCGACCTAGGAAGCGGCAATTTATGTACATTTAGCTTTGGAAATTAAATCATATACCGGGATTCGCCGGATTTTGTGGACAAATCAGGATGCAATTCGGTGATTTATAATGATTTATAAAGATCGTTATGCGCAAAATCTGGCGGCGTAAAGTATACCAAGGTTCGTAGGATTTTGGGGATCAATCTGGATGTATTTCACGGATAGGATCGTGACTTGTAAAGATCCAGTGCATAAATCCTGGCGGCGTGAGGTATAGTAAAATTTCCGGGCTTTTATCATCTGTCCTTGTCATGTATCGCATCCTCTTCCTTCTATTGGCAGGATTCCTTTTGGGGACCGCCTGCAGTAAAGATTCGGCGCCGGATCCTGCTCCCGCTGATGCTTTTTCGCGTACAGTTGCTCCATATTTGAATTTATCGGCTGCAGCACCCTCTTATCGGGTTTCGATACCTAATTACACGAAAGGTTTGTTTCAATCGGTTCAACCCAATGCGCAATTGGCGCAATTGGGCCGGGTAATTTTTTACGACAAACACCTTTCCAAAGATGGGACAATTTCTTGTGCGCATTGCCACCAACAAGCCCATGCATTTGCCGACCCTACGGCACTAAGCACGGGAGTAGAAGGGCAAAAAACCACACGTAATTCCATGGCCTTGGGCAATATACAATGGCTGGGTGGCATGTTGGGACTGGATTCGGTGGGCAACGCACTCTTGCCTCTGTTTTGGGACAGTCGGGCGCATTCGGTAAGCGAGCAAAGTCGAGGCGCTTTCACCAATGCGCATGAAATGGGACTTACCATGCCTGAGGTGCTTCAATTGGTACGCAATCAGCCCTACTACCCCTGGTTATTCGAGCAAGCCTGGGGGGATACCCTGGTGGATGAAGCCCGAATTTTTACTGCGCTGGCCCATTTTATGAATGGCATCCATGCCTCGCATAGCCGTTTGGATGAAGCACTGGCCAGATTGCCCGATCCTTTCGATTTAAGCAGCGATTTTCCGGGTTATTCGGCATCTGAAAACATCGGAAAAGCCATTTATGTGCAGCGATGCATGTCGTGTCATGGAAGCATCAATTCGATCCAAAAGGTATTTGAAGCCAATAACGGACTGGATAAAAACTATACAGACAAAGGCAAAGGCGCGATTTCGGGCAAATTTTATGAAAACGGGACTTTTAAAGTACCCGGTTTGCGCAACATCGAATTCAGCGCCCCATACATGCACGATGGTCGATTTGCTACACTCGAGGAAGTGGTAGAGCATTACAATTCCGGCATTGTGCAGGGGTTTGGTCTGCATGGCGATTTGCTGGAGTATGATCCGCTTACACAAAGTTACAGCCCTTTGCGACTGAACCTGACTGCATCGGAAAAACAGGGGCTGGTGGATTTTTTGAAGACCCTGAGCGACAAGGAATTGATTAACGATGAAAGATATTCCGATCCTTTCAGGTAAAATGCAAATCCATTAACTTGCATCCCTAAAACCATTTGATATGTATACCCCCATCAACGAATCGCCTTTGTGTCAACTTTGGGCAGAAACCCTGGCTGCTTCCGATGCGCAATGGGAACACATTCATGCGGCCCTCGCCGAATTTGATTACCTCTCCGCGCATCAATACCAACAAGGCTTCAAAGAAATAGGACGTAAAAAGTCCATTTTGCTGCATTGGGCGGGTTATTCGGATTATAAAACCAGAAATGCCTTTTATCAGCTTGATTTAGAGCCTGATCCGCTCAAGCGAAAAAACATGCGGGATCGTTTTTGGGAAGTCCATCCGCCGCGTTTGCGCATGCTGGATGCCCAGGAAATAGACGATGCCGTGTATGATTTGATGTTGGGCAAAATAAGCAAGTGCAGCTTGTTTTTGCAAAAAAATGATGCGTTTTATCTAGATTTTAAGCGAAAAGATGCACAAAACCTGCATTTGCATTTGTTTTTAGATTTAAAAAATCCGACTTTAAATTTCGACAAGAAAATGGAAGCCCTCGGATTAAATCCGCTGGAAATGGAAGGAAATTGGGCGCGGGATTTTCCGTTTTCCGCATCTTCCGGCTGTAATGCCTTGAAAATCTGGCTTGTAGCATTGCTCGAAACGGGGCTGGATATTTTAAGAGATCATAAAAACTGGGCGCTGCGCCTGGAATCTTGACATGGCAAAAACGCACCGTTATAAATTGCAACTGGAGTGGACCGGTAACACCGGAACCGGAACCAGTGACTACCGCGCCTATACCCGCGATCATGTGCTACACGGAATCGGGAAACCGAATTTGTTTTTGTCGTCTGATCCGGCTTTTCGCGGCGACCCGGCGCGCTACAATCCCGAAGAAATGCTGTTGGGTGCGCTTTCTTCCTGCCACATGCTGTGGTATTTGCACCTTTGTGCCGATGCCGGGGTCGTTGTGATCGAATACAAAGACAATCCGGAAGGCGTCATGATTGAAACCGCTGACGGTGGCGGGCGTTTTTCGGAGGTCGTACTGCACCCCGAGGTTGTGGTGAAAAGTGCGGAAATGATTGAAACCGCTCGATCTTTACACGCCCATGCACATACCAAGTGCTTTATAGCCAACTCATGCAATTTTCCGGTCCGTTGCGAGAATCAGTGCACCGCTTCCTAAGAAACTGTTTTAAAACATATCTTTACATCCTATGCAACAAGCAGAAAAGCATATCGCGATTTTCGCTTCTGGCGGTGGCAGCAATGCACGCAAAATCATCGAATATTTTCGAAACTCGGATCAAATTGCAGTAAAATTGGTTGTTGTCAATAAAAGAGATGCCGGCGTTCTCGAAATCGCCGAAAGTTTCAGCATTGAGACCCTCGTAATCAGCCGTACCGCTTTCGCCAATCCCGACTTTTTATTGCCCGCTCTGGTGGAACGGAACATCGATTATATCGCGCTGGCTGGATTCCTCTGGCTGGTTCCAGCTTTCTTGGTAGATGCCTTCCCGCGCCGCATTTTGAACATCCATCCAGCTTTGTTGCCAAAATACGGCGGTAAAGGTATGTATGGGCATTTTGTACATGAAGCGGTGAAAGCGGCAAACGAAAGGGAGAGTGGCATGACCATACATCTGATTGACAACGAGTATGATCGCGGGGAAACGCTGTTTCAGGTGCGCTGCCATTTAGAACCCGAGGATTCGGCCGAACAAATTGCTGCCAAAGTACTCGCCCTGGAGCACCGATACTACGCTGCGGTTCTGGAACAATTTATCCTCAAAGGTGAGGTAAATGCCGATTCCATGTCCGAAGGACTGTAAAAACCGTTATTAAAAAAGGGCGAAATTTATTTATCCCTGTTCCGGATGGGCAACAACCAACCAAGACCCCGGTTTTCGCGTCATGGATTTGAAAATTAATGCTTGTGAGAAAAAATTCGCATTTTGCAATTCTGTTCCTTCTGAGTCTATTGGGCGTAAATTGCCACAAGGACGATTCTAATCAACCCGGTTTTGACATGGATTACCACCTGGATTTCGTAATTCAGGCAGGCTTGGGAACCGATGTAGAGCATCATTATTACATCAAAAACATCCCATCCAAATACCTTACCTACCTGTCGCAGTATGGCAAAACCGACGCCGATATTTCCAAGATCTTTCCCAGTGCTGTGGTGCTAAACGGCACATATGGTGATGCTAACTACCGTTTCATCGATCAGGCTGTGCTTCGGGTATACCTCGAATCGGAACCAAACGACCTGATTGAAGCGGCCTATCGTTACCCGGCTCCCATGGACCCGGGCAACACCCTGGCCCTGATTCCCAACCAGCCTGATGTAAAACGGATTCTATCCAGTTCCCGGTTCAGCATCGATATAGGACTGCGTTTGCGCAATATTACCCAGGAAGAAACAAACGCCCATTTGGATATGACCTTTCGGGCATATTATAAGTAGCAACACATTTTTGCCTCAGATTTACCTATCTTTGTGGGGTCTTGTTTATGTCTTTTTAACAAATACCCACTTTTGTCCTGCTCATGGAAGTCCTGACCGCATCTCAACTTGCCACTACCCCCTCCTCCACAGATACCTTTCCCATAAACGGCACCGACCACATCGAGTTTTATGTGGGAAATGCCAAGCAAAGCGCCATGTATTACCAGGCGGCCCTGGGGTTTAAACTCGTAGCCTACCAGGGGCCCGAAACAGGGGTTCGCGATCGGGTGAGTTATGTTTTGCAACAGGAAAAAGTACGCTTTGTGCTCACTTCGGCCCTGACACCCGAACACCCCGTCGCCCAACACGTCGCCTTGCACGGCGACGGTGTAAAAGTCCTGGCGCTCTGGGTAGATGATGCCACAACAGCCTATCAAACAGCAATCGAACGCGGCGCACAAAGCGCTTTTGCACCCGTTCGTCAGGAAGACGAACACGGGCACGTGGTTTTGGCGGCCATCAAAACCTATGGTGATACCATCCACACGCTGGTAGAGCGCAGCGCATACAATGGTGCTTTTTTGCCAGGATTTGAGGCCCGCGAAAGTGTTTTTCCTGTAAAACCGGTGGGGCTGAAATTTGTTGACCACTGCGTAGGCAATGTAGAACTCGGCGCCATGAACCAATGGGTCAAATTCTACGAAGATGTACTGGGCTTTAAACTCCTCATTACCTTCGATGACAGCGACATCAGCACCGAATACAGCGCCTTGATGTCGAAAGTGGTCAGCAACGGCAATGGATACATCAAATTCCCGATCAATGAGCCGGCTCAAGGCAAAAAGAAGAGCCAGATCGAGGAATACATCGAGTTTTACCGCGGCGCAGGCGTTCAACACATCGCCATCTCAACCGATAACATTTTGGAGACAGTTGCAGCCATGCGCAACAATGGCGTCGATTTTCTGAAAGTACCGGATACTTACTATGAAGATGTACCGCAGCGGGTGGGCGAAATCGCGGAAGACCTCGAAGCCCTGAAAGCCCTCAACATCCTCATCGACCGCGATGAAGATGGGTATTTACTCCAGATCTTTACCAAACCCATCCAGGATCGCCCAACTGTATTTTTCGAAATTATTCAGCGCGCGGGTGCTAAATCTTTCGGCAAGGGTAACTTCAAAGCCCTTTTCGAGGCAATCGAACGCGAGCAAGCCATTCGGGGCAACCTGTAAGGCTTTTGCAAATAGTGATAATCCAGGATTCGGAAGGTTTAATCGGTAAAGTTCAACGCAAATACCTACAAAACCCTTCGAATCCTGGTAAAATCATGCGTTTTTATGGCGTGCTTTTTCAACCATTTCAACAGAAATATTGAATAGTGCCGCAATTTCAGAATTGTTTGCTTGGGGGAATTTTTCAATATAAACTGCCAACAGCCTTACATAGCCCTGCTCAAGTCCTTGCTCAACACCCTTTTCAAGTCCTTGCTCAACACCCTTTTCAAGTCCTTG
>JAGWYI010000264.1 GCA_018969455.1 Bacteroidota bacterium
CTTTACGTCGCCAGATTTTATGCATAACGATCATTATAAATCATTATGAATCAGCGAAATCCATCCTGATTTACCCGCAAAATCCGGCGAATCCTGGTATATAAATCAACAGAGCGTTCAAGGGATGCGATAAACAATCCCAGCCTCGGAGAGGCTTAACCTTTGTAGGGCTGGTATAAAAATCAACAGAGCGCTCAAGGGATGCCATAAATAATCCCAGCCTCGGAGAGGCTTAACCTTTGTAGGGCTTGAAATCAAGGTTATCCCATCGATTTCAAGCCCGTATTTTTATTACAGGCGACCCAAGGCGCCGGCAAGCGAAGTGAATTGCAAAGGCCAAATCACCCAAATCCATTCTGCTTTGAAAAACAGCAAAAGGAGCATAATTACAGTGCTGATGCCAAACAAAAGCCAATCGCGGCTGCGGTTGGGTACTACTTCTTCATTTTGTTTCATATCGGACGATATTTCTGTGAACTGCCGCAAAATTATAAACGTTTTCCAAATTCCAGCCTTTCAATCAGAAAATGATCTGATTTCCCTTGTACTTTTGCCAGCCCGGCCCACCCAACGTCCATTTTCATACACCACCACCTATGATTCAAGTATTTGTAACCGGCGGTACCTTCGACAAAGAGTACAATTACATCACCGGCGAATTGTATTTCAAAGACACCCACCTCAAAGAAATGTTCCAACGCGGACGCTCGGAAGTGGAAATCGACATCAAAACCCTCATGATGGTCGACTCGCTCGAAATGCGCGAAGAAGACCGCGCCATCATCCTGTACAACTGCGCCAAAACACCCCACGATAAAATCCTGCTCACCCACGGCACCGATAAAATGGTGGAAACCGCCAGCATCCTCGCCGAATCAGGTATTTCCGGCAAAACCATCGTACTCACCGGCGCCATGATCCCCTACGCCTTCGGCACCTCTTCCGACGGCTTTTTCAACCTCGGCAGCGCCCTGGCTTTTGTGCAGGTGCTGCCCCCAGGCGTGTACGTGGTCATGAACGGACGCTACTTCAACTGGAATAATGTGCGCAAAAACCGCCAAACCGGCACTTTTGAAGAACTGGGCGAAAACGCCAGCGCCCCCATTCAGCCTATGTAAGCATCAGGATTGCATAAAATCCAGCCGACCACCCGAAAGCATCACGTACACCAGCGCCGCGCAAATCAGGGCCAACACCGAAACCCCCATGATGTAAAAATACCGGCGCGGCACCTTCGAACGTTCGATCCATTCGGAAATGAGCGCAATCAGCAGTATTGCCAATACGATGGCGCCTAAAATGAGCGTTAACAAGGCAGCCATGTAATCGTTCAACAACCAAAGCCCCAGCCACAACAGGGCCTCCAACAGGAAAATCTCCAACAAAGTCAATCGAATATTCATAAAAAATCGCACTATGCAGTTAAAACGATGCCTCCGTATCCTGGTTTTCAGCCTGGCCCTGCCTGTGGGTATGCACGCACAGGAAGGCCCGGCCCAAACCGAAGCCGAATACGAACGCCAATATCAGGAACGCATCAAAAAAGACAAACTGGGAAACGTCTATATCCCCAAAAACCTGGACGATGCCCTCCAACAATTAGACAAACTGATTTCACCCGAATCCCAAGTCAAAATCAAGGAAATCCCCGCCGAAAAAGTCGTTGACGAACTCCACGGCAGACTCGGCCAATGGATTATCCTCAACTGGGGATTTTATGGCGGATCCAGACTCTCCCATTACCTCCGCAGCGCAGGTGTCACTTATCCCGATGACCAGGCCGATTTTATCCTCCTGGCCTACCACGATAAACTCAATGGAAAGCCAATCAACATTAAAGAATTGGCCACAAAATACCGGCAAAAACGCAAAGAAGCCTGGGAAAAAGAACAAAAATCGCGCAAAGTCATCAAGGAAGAAATACACAAAAAAAACCGCTGATGCATTTCAGCGGTTTTTCCGTTTTAATTCCCCTTATTTTTGCGCGGAAAAAAAGCACTTTTGTGCCCCATTTGAATTCCAGTTCGGAAATAATCTCTAAAATCCCATCGACCCAAGCGTACTATGGCAAAGAAATTACTCATTGTGGAGTCGCCCGCAAAGGCAAAAACGATCGAAAAATACCTCGGAAGCGATTTTTCTGTAAAATCGTCGTACGGTCATATTCGCGACCTCGAAAAAGGCAACGACCTGGGCGTGGATGTGGACAACAACTACCGACCCAATTACACCATTCCGGCCGATAAACATAAAACGGTTAAGGAACTCAAGGATGCCGCCGCCCGGGTGGAAGAAGTGTGGCTCGCAACGGACGAAGACCGCGAGGGAGAAGCCATCTCCTGGCACCTGTGTCAGGTACTGGGACTCAATGCCGAAACCACCAAGCGGATCGTTTTTCACGAAATTACCAAGCCGGCCATCCAGAAAGCCGTGCAAAACCCGCGCACCGTCAACATGAACATCGTGAATGCCCAGCAAGCGCGCCGCGTGCTCGACCGTCTGGTAGGCTGGGAACTATCGGGACTCCTGTGGAAAAAAGTAAAAGGCCAGCTCTCGGCCGGACGTGTGCAATCGGTGGCCGTAAAACTCATCGTGGAGCGCGAACGCGAAATCCAGCATTTTAAAACCACGGCTTTTTTCAAAATCGTGGCGCAATTTTTCGTAAAAAACAACCAGGGCAAAACGGTCAACTTCAAAGCCGAAAGCCCACAGCGCTTCGAATCTGCCGAAGGTGCACAGGCGTTTCTGCAACAGTGCATCGGCGCCGATTTTTCTGTAAACGACATCCGTGTGACGCCCACAAAGCGCCGCCCGTCGCCGCCTTTTACCACCTCCACCCTGCAACAGGAAGCCAGCCGGAAACTCGGCTTTTCCGTGAGCCGCACCATGCAGGTGGCCCAAAAACTGTACGAAGAAGGTTTTATTACCTACATGCGTACCGATTCCACCAATCTGAGCGAAACCGCACTCAACGCCATCGGCGATGCCATTGTGCAACAATTCTGCGCCAAATACCATCAATTGCGCCGCTATAAAACCAAAAACGACAGCGCCCAGGAAGCACACGAAGCCATCCGACCCACTTATGTGGAGCGCCTGCAAGTAAGCGGCCAGCGCGACGAACAGCGCTTGTACGAACTCATCTGGAAACGCGCTGTGGCCTCTCAAATGGCCGACGCAGAACTCGAAAAAACAACAGTCGACATCGGCATTAGTACACAATCTACTGCCAAATTAGTGGCTGAAGGCGAAGTGCTCAAATTCGACGGCTTCCTCAAACTGTACCTCGAAAGCACCGACGACGAGGAAGAAGAAGCCCAAGGCATGCTGCCTCCCCTGCAAAAAGGCCAAAAACTGGATCTCGACAACCTCACAGCCACCGAACGCTTCACGCGCCCGCCCGCCCGATACACGGAGGCCGGACTGGTAAAAAAACTGGAAGAACTCGGCATTGGCCGACCCTCCACCTATGCGCCCACCATTTCCAAAATCATGGAAGCCAACCGCGGCTATGTGGTGAAAGACAGCAGGGAGGGGGAGGAGCGCGCCTATCGTATTCTCACCCTGAAAGACAATACAATTACCCAGACCGGCGGCAAGGAAATCACTGGCGCCACCAAAAACGTGCTCTATCCTTCAGACATGGGCATGATCGTGAGCGACTTTCTGGATGCTTACTTCGACAACATCATGAATTACGGCTTCACCGCCGAAATCGAAGCCCAATTTGACCATGTAGCCGATGGTAAAATCGACTGGACGCGTGTGATAGACGGTTTTTACAAACCCTTCCACCAGGAAGTGGAAAAAACGCTCAAGGAGGCCGAGCGTGTGAGCGGGGAGCGCATCCTGGGCAAAGATCCCAAAACCGGCCGCACGGTGCTGGTGCGCATGAGCAGTCTGGGAAAAGCGGTGGTGCAAATCGGCACCGGCGAAGAACTGGACGAAAAGGAAAAGCCGCAATACGCCAACCTGCGCCCCGGCAAGACCCTGGAAACACTTACGCTGGAGGATGCGCTGGAGAGTTTCCAATTGCCGCGTTCTGTAGGCGAATACAATGGCCAGGAAATGGTGGTAAACACTGGCCGTTATGGTCCGTACGTGAAATACGGCGAGCAGTTTATTTCCCTGGCAAAAGGTCAGGATCCCTTTGAACTCAGCACCGAAGAAGCGATTCAACTCGTTTTGGCCAAATTAGAGGCCGACAAGCCGGTGGGGTATTACCAGGGGCAGCCGATCACCAAGGGCAAGGGCCGTTTTGGTCCGTTCATCAAGTGGCATGATTTGTATGTAAACATCCCCAAGGCCTACAATTTCGATTTTATCACCGAGCAGCAGGCCTTGCAATTGCTGGAGGCCAAAATTGAAAAAGAAGCCAATAAATACATCCAGCACTGGCCAGAGGAGCATATCGCCATCGAAAATGGCCGATGGGGACCATTTATCCGGTTTGGCAAGCAAATGTTGAATCTCCCAAAGGTGGATGGAGCCAAAATGACGGCCGACCAGGCACGCAACTTGAGTCTGGAAGACGTAAAAGCGATCATCAAGGCCGAAATTCCGAACGCGTTTGAGGTGAAAGCCAAACCGGTTAAAAAAGCCGCGGCCAAAACGACGAAAGCGAAAGCGCCGACGAAACCGAAGGTGGCTGCAAAGCCGAAAGCGCCGGCGAAAAAGAAGTAAGTAGGGCAGGGTTTGAATGGTTTTTTGGGCAAAGGCATGAAAACCTGCAATTTGGGTTGCCGGGGGGCTTGTATTTTGAGAAAAGGCAGAAGGGTGTTAATCTGTCCGATTGATGATTTAAAAATTTAATTTGTGGAATGTGCTGTAAATATACTTTACACAGCCAGATTTTGTGCACAACGATCTTTAAAGATCATCGTAATTCATCCTGATTTATCCACAAAATCCGGCGAATCCTGGTATAGATACGGCCTGGGTATTGGGTTTGCTTTTTCAAAAAAACAGGATTCAAAAACGACTTTTCAGCACAGGGTTTGATCGGCTGTTTCGGAAGCACGCATCTTCCCGATTCACTGCACCATAAACTGCTTTAATACATATCCTTCCAGGCACTGCAAGCGCAAAAAATACATACCCTTTGGCCAATTTTCCGTATTCAGGCGGGTTTCGGTGGTGAATTTTTCAGCATAAACGATTACACCATTTGTATTCAGCACCTGGCATGTACCCTGCGTAACACGGATTCCTGTTTTTACATAAAAAATGCGGGAACCCGGATTGGGGAAAATCTGAAGATCAATACCCTCAAAACCAGGCGAAGTTGCCTGACTTACAGCACAGTTTTTTACCGCATTAAACAATACCTGCAAGGAATCGATGGGCTCTTTTTTGGCATTGGATGCCGTTTTTACCCCAAGTATAAACGACGGATTGTTATAGGCATCGGTGGGTTCTGATACTTTTACAAAGGCAAATAAGGATGAGGTTCCATTGGGCGCACAACGGGTATCGGCTCCTACTTTTTTAGCGCCTTGTAAAGCAGCCATCAAGCGGCAGGCAAGGTCGCCACTTGCATTTCGGAACCGATACTCCATGGAATCGAGGATAGACTGGCCCGAAAGAATGTTGCCCTGTATGGAGTAATAGATGCCGTTGATATTGCCCGTGATATGATTTTTATAATCCATGGTGCTGACGCCCGTATAGCCAGCGGCGCTCAGGCCATTGCCCGAAAAGCCTACGATGCCATATTGCCGTATCCCCGGGTTAAACCCGGCGTCGTTGCCCTTCAGCCAGGCGATGATCTGGGCTGGACTGTCGCCGGCATTCATTCGGGTGCGGGCATTGTTTTGGTTGGCGGCCAAATAACTCGCCTGGGTATTGATAGCCCCTAAATTGGGCAGTAAATCGCCCAAAAAGTCGATTTTATAGCCCGGTATCTGGAACAAATCGACACAGGAGGCGCCGGCACTGCCTACCTGCCGGGTGGTGGAATCGGCTGCCACAATGGAAAATGTATCTTGTGCCGATGCAAAAGAAGCGGATATTAGCCCCAAAACAAATCCTAAAAAAAGAGGTATGTTTGTTTTCATGCTGTATGATGTTTTTCTTCAATAATAGAATCTACCCGTTCAAATCTGGGGCGTTTACTTCCGTCGGCCAAGGTAATAATTTCATGAAACATCGCATGCGGGCGCGCCCAAATGCCGAATGCGCCGTACAAGGCCTGGTAAATAACCAGTTTTTCCCCTGTTTCAGAGTGTATTGCCGCGTGCAAGACCTGA
>JAGWYI010000265.1 GCA_018969455.1 Bacteroidota bacterium
TTACAGGAAAATCGCCACTACTGCCCCCATTACCATTGGCCAATAAGCTGATAAAATAAAAGGTAACACTATTGCCACTTACGCTCGCAGGAGATGTCCAGTTAAAAGACCAGCTCACTGTACCTCCTGAAAACGCTTTGCCATTTCTTTGCTCAATATATTCGCGACCGCCGAATGTTTCTGTTCCGGTTTGGGTATCAGTGGAAGCCAAATCTCCGGCATTGGTTTCAGCTGTAGTTGAAACTGCAACTAACTGAAAACCAGCCTTTGACGGACTACCGCTGCTTACAGTAACCGTAAGGGTGAGTGGATATAAGGTGTTGGGCTGAATGGTAGCCGGCAAACCATCTAATGACAAACTCGCTCCGTATCCATTTTGGTTGGATGTTCCATGACAATTGCTTGTACCACAAGTACTATCAAATGGAGCGCCTGTTCGACCATTGGGAGGATTGCTGTTGTTGGCTAGCCATAATAAGGAAGAAAACAATAAACCACTCCAAAGGAGCAGACGAGGAGATTGTTTGTTCAACATGTTAGGTATTCAATTTGAAATGTAATTGACGTGTAAAACTAAATAGTAAATTTCAATTTAGGTGTTTTAACACCAATATTTAATCGGCTATTTGCCGACACTGTTTTAATTTAACCCATTACTCCAATTACCTTTGTTCCCGTTATTCAACATTCTGACAAATGCAACCAAAAGAATTTTTAAAAAAATTAGGATTAAAATCCAAAAACCAGGGCGCCTGGACCGGTCTTGAATCCATTCCCGGCAGCCGTCGGTACCTCGACTCTTACTCTCCGGTTGACGGGGAGTTCATCGGAAGCGTTGGGATTACCACCCGCGAACAATATGATGCCGTGCTTGCACAATCCGCTGCCGCATTTCAGGTTTGGCGCCAAATGCCGGCTCCAAAACGCGGCGAAATTGTTCGCCAATACGGTGAAATCCTACGCGAATACAAAGAACCGCTCGGCAGCCTGGTTTCTTATGAAATGGGTAAAAGCCTGCAGGAAGGATACGGTGAGGTACAGGAAATGATCGACATCTGCGATTTTGCAGTAGGTCTATCCCGCCAGTTGTACGGCCTTACCATGCATTCCGAGCGGCCTGGCCACCGCATGTACGAGCAATGGCATCCGCTGGGTATTGTCGGCATTATTTCAGCGTTCAACTTCCCGGTTGCTGTTTGGTCCTGGAACTCGATGATTGCGCTCGTGTGCGGAGATGTTTGCATTTGGAAACCATCTGAAAAAACTCCGCTTTGCGGACTGGCCTGTCAATTCCTTTTCCAAAAAGTGATGAAGGCCAATAATTTGCCGGAAGGCATCTGCGCGGTAATCAATGGCGATTATAAAGTGGGCGAATACCTTACCAAAGATGTAAACGTTGCCCTGGTTAGTGCAACCGGCAGCACCCGCATGGGTAAAATGGTGGGCAAAACCGTTGCTGAACGCCTCGGTCGCTCCTTACTCGAACTCGGCGGCAACAATGCCATCATCGTGACGCCTTCGGCCGACCTCAAAATTGTACTTGTGGGCGCTGTTTTTGGCGCGGTTGGTACTGCCGGTCAGCGCTGCACTTCCACGCGCCGACTCATCATCCACGAAAGTCAGTACGAAGAAGTTAAAAAAGTATTGGCAAACGCCTATCAACAATTGCGCATCGGCGACCCGCTGGATACCAACAACCACGTGGGTCCTTTGATCGACCGCACGGCCGTGGAACATTATCAGCACGCCATTTCCGAAATCCGAAAAGCCGGCGGCAAATTCGTAGTGGAAGGCGGCATTTTGGAAGGACCAGGGTACGAAAGCGGTTGCTACGTGAAACCCTGCATCGCCGAAGCCGAAAACCATTGGGATATTGTGCAACATGAAACTTTTGCCCCCATATTGTACCTGCTGAAATACAGCACCCTCGAGGAAGCCATTGCACTTCAAAATGGCGTACCGCAAGGCTTGTCTTCTGCCATCATGACCAACAACCTGCTGGAGGCTGAAAAATTCCTTTCCGCAGCAGGCTCCGATTGCGGCATCGCCAACGTGAACATCGGAACTTCCGGTGCTGAAATCGGTGGCGCATTCGGTGGCGAAAAAGAAACCGGCGGCGGCCGCGAATCCGGATCCGATGCCTGGAAAGCGTACATGCGCCGTCAAACCAATACCATCAATTACAGCCCAACCGTGCCCTTGGCGCAAGGGATCAAGTTTGATTTGTAGGAAGTAAGAGGTTTAGAATAAAATAAAGCCCGGGTGTTGACAAACAGCGTTAACACCCGGGCTTTTTACAATCGAATCCATTTTCCAACAAAAACACCCGTGTTCGTGCTCATCCGAATCCAATAGGTTCCCGGCGATTGGTTTTCGAGATCAATGGATGGGTTATGGACATCGTTTTTTTGAAACACGATTTTACCCGAAGCGTTGATTATTTCCACGCACGTTACCAAAGTTCCTTCCGGTAATTGAAATTGAAGCAATCCATGAGAAGGATTGGGTGCGATTTGTAAATACTGAATAATGCTCGGATTGTTTGTAAACACGATCTTACAGGTATCCGTTGCTTCAAAAGCGCCTATATCTACTTTTCCGAATAAAATACGCGCGGTTCCAGCTAAATCGGTGCTTAAAGAATCTATGAAGGCATTGTTACCGGCATTCACGGCAGGGGAGCAGACGCGCAAGCGAAAATCACCAGCAAGGCTGTCTACAAACATTGGCGACTTTACATATTTATTCCCTGCTGCCGGAAATGTACCCAACGACTCCGATCCGAGGAGAGAATGCTCTACAAAAAATTGTTCTGTCTCTAATCCATAAGGATTGACGTTGGAATAGATTGGACCCATACTGGATTCCCAAATGATGGAATTTCTGATTTTTATCCGGTTATAATATGGATTGCCTGCCTGGCTAAAGGAGGGATAGTAAGATTTGGCAAACACATATTTGTTGTTTTCATAAAAAGTACAATTGGTTATTTCCGTATTATAATACACGTTAGCACTCGTTGCAAACTCAAGTCCACCAGCGTTGTTCGCAAACAGACAATTTTTAAAAGTTGTCTCGGCAAGGTAATTTGCATTGCCTCGCAATCTTACGAGGCCTGAATATTCGTCGTTTCCAAAGATGTAATCATTGTTTAAAAATTTGCAATTTTCAAAATTAGCATGGATGCTCCCTACAAAGATATTACACAGGGCATTTTGGGATCCTATATTATTCACAATATCTGTATTTCTAATATTTAGATTAATACTGGAACCAGGGTTTCCTTCGACCGTAAACACACTTCTCCCATATTTATTACGATTATGATCAAACACACAATCATCAATATTACAATACATTTTATTTGATTTCATGTCTTCAATGTTAATTGCCCCACTGGAACTATTTCCGCTTTTATTTCTAAAAATGCAATGTTCCAAATGAATATAAGTTGGGGTATCACTCGATTGATTTAATAAAAAATCAAGGCTGCCATAACCTGAAGTATCTCGGTCAAAAAGACAGTTGACTAAGTGTAAGGCCTTACCCGTTATTTCCCCAAAATAGATATGAGCACCTCGCGTGTACAGTGCACTGCTATTCCGAAAAGTACAATCCTGCAATTTTATTGTATCCCCACCCCTACAAGGGCCTTCCCAGGAAAGCGCCCCTCCGTTTAATGGAATACTCTTGTTGTTTTCAAAGATACAATGGGTAATGGACGGATTTACAGGATGGTATCCAAAAAATGCACTGTAAAACCAACCCACATAAATAGCACCTCCTTTTTGTGCCTGGTTATTAATAAAACGACAATTGCTAATACGTGGGTTGGTATAAGCCGCTTCTGGTGATCCAAATAACTGGATGCCGCCCCCTTGACTTCCAGCATCACTTACTTCATCTACTGCATATCCATCGCGAACGGTAAATCCATCCAACACAGTAAGGCTGTCCGCTCCAAAACCTGTTAAAACATGGTAGCTGTTATCTGTATTCACATCAGGTGTTCCAATATCCCCGCTTAATATGGTTTCAAACATATTCCAGTTCCGTTGGCTTAAATCCGTTTCAAACCCGGAAAACCCGCCATACAGTTGTACGCCGGAAACCATCGCAAAACTTTGAAACCGTTCGGTGCCCGGCTTGTAGGTTCCATAAGCCACCCAAATCGTGTCGCCATGCACGGCATTTCCAATGGCTTGCTGTAAATCGGTGTACGCATCTATCCAGCTTTGGCCGGTTTGCAAGCCCGTTGCATTTTGATTTACGAAAATTGTTTTTTGGGCTGAAAGGGGGCCTTGAGCATTGAATGCATATAAAATGAGTAGAAAATATGTGTGTTTCATAAGAATTGGCGGATTTAAGCGCCCGTAATAATCGTGTTAAGCATTAGCATTATTACGGGCGCAAATCAAAAATAAGGTGGCGTCCACACTACTGGACATTTTTGAAAAATAGGCAGGAAAAGCCGGATTTTTGTGTTTCTCAAGACATAATCATCCATGCTTTCCCCGCACTTACGCAAATTTAGCGAATTCTATGAACGCTACGGCCTTGGGGCCGTAAAAAACCTTTGGTTGCTCACTTGCCTCATACCGATCGCCCGGACAGTGAACCTGAATAAGTTGAAGGATCATGTAGGTGGACTGCTGGAAAACGACAAGACATCACCAGGAAGTCATTACCGACGCCTGACGCGATTTTTTGAAGACTGGGGCGGTGATGAAGGATTGCTGCACGACGTGATGAGACATAATCTTCGGTTATTGAAATCCATAGGCCATAAGATATTGGTGATGGATGGAACCAGTTGGGAGATCGGTCAGAGCAAGATCCATTATTTGGTATTGAGTGTTTTGGTCGGACCGGTAGCCATACCGATATATTGGGTACAGTTGGAAAAGTTGGGTTCATCCAGCCAGGAAGAACGGCAACAGATGTTTGAAAAGGCGATGGCGTTGTTCGATTTACAAGGCATGACCTTGTTGGCTGACCGGGAATACGTAGGCCAAAAATGGTTTAAGTTTCTCAAAGACAATAAGATACATTTTGTCATTCGGATGCGTCATGGAGATTATGTCGAATCTGTAAATGATGCACCAGGAAAGTCCTACCTTCAGATGTACAGCAAGTGTGCCGCAAAATACAAACTCGTTAAAAAGCAAGTATGGTTCCTCGGTTTAGCCTTTACCCTTGTTATGATCCCCAACCCTAAAGCCGATGCCGCAGAAGGTGTCTTTATTTTTCTGACTACCTTGCCCGATGCCAAAAAGGCAAGTGCGCTCTATGCCAAACGCTGGAAAATTGAATGCCTGTTCCGACACCTGAAAACCAATGGTTACAACCTGGAAGACCTGAACCTGAGAAATGCGGGCAAAAACCTGCTTCTGTTGGCCATTGTCATTACGGCATACATTCTGGCGATGAAAGAGGGATGGGCCCGTAGAAAACAGATCAATACAAATACCTTCAAAGATGGAAGTCAATGGCCAGAAACTTCCATATTCAGAGAAGGCCTAGCTATTCTAACCCCCAAATGTTACCGGTTTATCGATTTCCTTAAATACCTTTTCAAGCAGATCACTGCAAAAAATCACACAATTTTACAAAATGTCCAGTAGTATGCTATTCAATATATAACCTTCGTTAAGGCCATGTTTCCAACTTGCATAATCAAGCGGCGCCCATCGAACAAAAATTGCTCCATCCTGTTGAACCGCCTTGATTGCAACCCGCATAGTGTCTTGAGCAACTAGCGTGGATTGGAATAGCGCCCAAATAATCAGTACTGACAAAAATTTACAAAAGTTCATAATAGGAAATTATTTTTTCAGGATTGATTAGTTTTTTACAATGGAAACGGGCAAAGTGCGCGTGCCCTGTTCGGATTGAATATTTAGCAGATACAGCCCGGTGGGTAGTTGAGGCACCTCTATATTGCGTAAGAAGGCACCTTCCAAAGGTTCAAATTGTTGGGTAAAAAGTACACGGCCTTGCAAATCCAGTAAACGTACTTGCAGGGAGGAGGGCCTTTCCAAAAAGCCTGTGAAGTGGAAACTCCCGGTGTTAGGATTGGGATACACTTCTACATTCAATTGCGCCGGGTTGGCAGGGTTTTGGGTTGCTACGGGTGTGTCGATCAATAGTTTCCATACTTCGTAACCATATTCGTCGGTTGCGGCGGTGAAATAGAGGTAGTTGTTGATGATTTGGAGGTTTTCCTTCCTGGAATCATCTCCAAA
>JAGWYI010000266.1 GCA_018969455.1 Bacteroidota bacterium
TATGCCTGGCGGACAAGGCGGATACGACATTTATTACGCCACCCGTAAAGCAGAAGGAGTATACGGACTGCCCGTAAATCTTGGATCGGTTATTAATACCCCCGGCGATGAAGCCTCACCATTTTACAAAGAAGGAAAATTGTTCTTTAGCAGCAATGGCCGACCCAGCTTAGGCGGATACGATGTGTTTGAAAGCCAATGGAATGGATCCGTGTGGAGCGCACCCAAACCCCTCCCAATGGGCATCAATACCAGCCTCGATGACCTGTTTTATTCCCAATCGCCAGATGGATTTTCGGGATTCCTGGTAAGCAATCGCCCCGGACCCAACAATCTGAAAAGCAAAACCTGCTGTGATGACATTTACAATTGGGAACTCGAACGCATTAAGGTAACGCTTACCGCTAATACCTACCGCTTCAAACGGCAAAAAGAAAAGGAAAACCAGCCTCTGCCCAATTGTACCTTGCAAATTGTGGATGTAACTGAAAAAAATCCGGCAAAAGTGGATGAAAAAAACAATCCCGCTGCCAACGATTTTAGCTTTTCACTCCAGCCCGATAAGTCCTACATCCTTATTGCTACCCGCGAAGGATATCAACCCGATACCTTGAAAATCAATACCGTAGGTGTTAAAAAATCCACCGTTGTGGACAAGAAGATTACCCTGCGCCTGAAGAAAAAAGAACCGGTTATTGTAAAACGCAACGAACCCATCCGCCTCAACAGCATCTATTACGATTTCAACGACGACAAAATTCTTCCGGATGCAGAAAAAGACCTTCAATTCCTGGTTGACTTGATGAACAAGTACCCTGATATGAAAATTGAACTTTCTTCTCACACCGACGCCCAGGGCAAAAACGAGTACAACCAAAAACTCTCCCAACGCCGCGCCGAAAGCGCCAAACGCTGGATGGTGGCCAAAGGCATTGTGGAAGATCGTATTACTGCCGTGGGTTATGGCGAGCAATTTATCCTCAACCGCTGTAAAGACGGGGTGGAATGTACCGATGAGGAACATCGCTACAACCGCCGTACCGAATTCAAAATCATTGCCGGACCAACCAGCATTGAAATAGAGGAGAAAATTGACCCGGAAAATGAGTCCGATAAACCCAAAACACCCAAAAACGGAGGCAAACAGAGTATTCCAAACGTTTTTTTTTATCAAAACGCTTTGAAACAGATACCCTAAAACCCGCAACCCAATGGCTTAATCCGGCAGATGCTGTTTTGACCTTTGATAAAGATACCATCGTATTCGGCGCCGTAAAAGAAGGGGAAAAAATCGGCGCCGAATACGCTTTTGTAAACAACGGAAGCGCCCCTTTGGAAATCGAAATTGTAAGCGCCTGCGAGTGTATTTACCTGGATTGGACCGAAACAGCCATCCAAACCCGCGAAAAAGGTCAAATCAAGTTGATTTTCAATACAGATGGCCATTCAGGCCATCAGGCAAAAACCATTGATGTCATATTTAAAAATACCGACGACAAGGACTACCCTTTGGTCAAACAGGTGTTTTTGATTGTTGATGTTTTGCCCAAATAATTCAAAAGCGGGCCTTGGCAACACAAATTCATCCTATGTGGAAAATCTTTTTTTGGGGGTGCACAGGCTTATTGCTGTTAAGCGCCTGTGTGAAACCTAAAATTTATCGCGCTGAAGTAGCCACCCGACAAAAATGCGAGGCACGTGAATCGGTTCTGGTGAAAGAGTTGAACGATCGGAAAACGGAAACGGCCAAACTCACCGAAATGGTCGCCGCACTCAATCGAACCATCGGAAATCAGGAGGCAACCATGTCAGATTTGCGTTCTGAATTGGCAAGCCGCACCCAACAAATGGGAGAGTCTTCCAGTAAATTGATCACCGAAAAAATGGCGCTTGAAAAAGAGCTTGCGCTCGTCAAGGCACAGTTGGACAACCGGGTTGCCATGGTGCAAAAAATAAAAAGCGCCCAAAATGAACGCAAACTCCAGCTGGATAATTTGAAAAGCGCCCTCAACAAAGCCTTTGACAAGGTAGACGGCGCTGTTGTAAACCTGGACGGCGAATTGGTATCGGTAACACTCAACGACAAATTCCTGTTCGATGCAAGCGGCGTTGCCATCGCCGGAACCGGGAAAAACCTGCTCGTGGCATTGGCCAATTTTTTGTCGGTTCATCCCGAACTGGAAGTGGATATGGTGGCCAATACCGATAATGCCTTGCCGAAAGACAATAAGGTTTTAAAAGATACCTGGGAGTGGAGCATGGTGCGGGCAACGGTAATCGTACGCACGCTCGCACGCGACTACAACATCAATGCCAACCAAATGACGCCGGTAGCGCGCGGTGAATTTTTTCCGCTCAGTTCCAACGAAACACCGGAGGGCCGGCAAAAAAACCGAAGAACCACGGTTGTTTTCAAACCCAAATTGACAAAGGTGCCGAATGCTGAATAAAAAAACGGGTTGAAAGAAAATCTCTTTCAACCCGTTTTTTATTAGTTCTGTTCGTCCTCTTCTTCCTCTTCTTCTTCTCCTTCCTCCTCCTCGTCTTCAAAATCCTCGTCGTCCATATCTTCCTCGTCTTCAAAATCCTCGTCGTCCATATCCTCTTCGTCGTCAAAATCCTCTTCATCCATATCCTCTTCATCCATATCTTCTTCTTCGTCTGAAGTTTCTTCTTCGTCATCGTAAGAGGTTAACTCCAGTTCCACGTTTTGGTCCAGAAGTTGTTCCAGTTCGAATTGGTCGAGTTCTGCGTTGTATACCATGTTTTTAAAAATTTGAAAGTGAAGGGAAAAAATTAGTTTATCGACAAGGTAATTCAATTTGGATTTGGAACGCCTGATTTCAAAATTAAATTCATATTAAGAAAACAAGGCCTTATTTTTCCTCAATTAACTCAATTAATCGATTCAATTCGCCGTCATTTTCGAACTTTACAATCAATTGTCCGGTACCTTTATCATTGCGTTTGAGGGTAACTTTTGCCCCAAAAAAGGCACTGAATTGATCCTGAATGTTGCGCAAATGATCGGGGAGCCGTTTGCTGGAAGAAGCGGGCTTGGCGCCTTTTTGTTCTTCCTGGTAATTGCGAATCAAGTCTTCCAGGGCGCGCACAGACAGTTCTTCCTCTACAATTTTGTTGAACAGCGAATTTTGGAAGGCGGCATTGTCTTTAATGCCGGCCAATGCCCGTGCATGCCCCATAGACAGTTTGCGCTCCCGTACTGCTTCCTGAATTTTATCAGACAAAGTGAGGAGGCGCAGGTAATTGGTGATGGTGGTGCGGTCTTTTCCTACGCGTTCTGAAATTTGCTCGTGGGTGAGCTTGCATTCTTCAATAAGGCTTGCGTACGACATGGCGATCTCAACGGCATTCAGGTCTTCGCGCTGAATGTTTTCGATGAGCGCCATCTCAAGCATTTCCTGGTTGTTGGCGATGCGAATGTAAGCTGGAATTTCGCTCAATCCTGCACGTTTGCAAGCGCGATATCGGCGTTCGCCGGAAATGATTTGATACGCTTTTTCGTGGAGTCGGCGCACCGTAATGGGCTGAATGAGTCCGAAAACTTTGATGCTGGCCGCCAGTTCATCCAGGGCTTTATCGTCGAAATCTTTTCGTGGCTGATCCATGTTTGCCTCGATGTGTTCGATGGGCAAAAGTAAAATATGGTTGGTCAGCTCCCGGATCTCATCCTGCTTGTCTTCTTTGATTGCTTGTTCGAGTTGAGACGCATTTTTCAACAACGTCCCGATACCTTTGGTGTTAAAGGTGGATTTTGCCATGTAATTAATTCTGGTTTTTTCTCAGAAACTCTTCTGCCAGGTTAAAGAAATTGGTAGCGCCCTTGCTGCTCACATCGTAAAGGGCCACCGGGGTATGTTGCATAGGCGCTTCGGCTATCCGGCTGTTGCGGTGAATGATGGTTTCGAAAACATAATCATCAGAACTGTTGCGCACCTCTTCAACAATCGCATTGGCCAATCGCAAACGGGTATCGTACATGGAAATAACCAGGCCTTCTACCTGCAATTGCGGATTGTACCCTTGTTTAACCAGGGCAATGGTGTTTTTCAATTTGGACAGACCTTCAAATGAGAACATTTCGCATTGCACGGGAATCATCACGGTGTCGGCAGCCACCAGCGCATTGAGGGTAATCAAACCCAAAGACGGGAGACAGTCGATAAAAATGTAGTCATAATCGCTTTTTACCTCGGCAACAATGCCGCGCATGATGTATTCGCGATTGGGCTTGTTGATCAGTTCCAACTCGGCGCCTACCAGATTGATGCTGGATGGCAGCAGAAAAAGGTTGTTCGTTTCGGTTGCGATGATGGCCGAGCGCGGATCGATTCCATCTACCAGGCATTCATACAACCCGGGCATATCGTTGCTTTCGGGCTTGCCGACACCGGAAGAGGCATTGGCTTGCGGGTCGGCATCGATCAGCAGGACCTTTTTTTCAAGAATGGCCAGAGAGGCTGCCAGGTTGATGGCAGTGGTGGTTTTGCCTACACCTCCTTTTTGGTTGGCAATGGTTATAACTTTACCCATGTCTTTGAGCATCTGTTCAGAGTTTTATGTTGATGAAGTATTGTTTGTTCTGATTTAAACGGTCAAACTGCCCCCAATCGGCAACAACTCCAAATCCTTGCCTTTGGCTTCAAATGCAGCAACTGCCGCCTCATGGTCTATTTTGATGTATCCGAATGAATCATAATGGCAGCCCAAAACCCGATTGCAGCGAACAAATTCAGCAGCAAGCAAGGCATCCTGATAATCCATCGTAAAATTGGATCCAATGGGCAATATCGCCAGATCCAGCGGCGGACAAGTCATTGGAATCAATTGCATATCCATATGTACCGCTGTATCGCCGGCATAGTACACCACGCCTTCGGAAGTATCCCACACAAAACCAGCTGCAGTTCCGCCATAGGTCCCATCCGGGAAACTGCTGCTGTGTACCGCATGCACCATTTTTACCCGCCCAAAATCAAAATTCCACCAACCACCCAAATTCATGGGATGGGCATTGTATCCTTTCTGGGCATAATAAGTGGCAATTTCTGCAATGGCAACAATCTGAACGCCCGGGTTGTGGGCAACTACCGTTTCCAGGTCGCCAATGTGGTCGCCGTGCGCATGCGATACAAAAATAAAATCGCAGCGAATGGCCGCCGGATCAATATCAGCAGCGAGCGGATTGCCTTTTATAAAAGGATCAAGCAGCAAGCGCTTGCCTGCCACCGAAATCATTAAACAGGAATGACCGTAGTATGTAACTTGCATGTCGGATGTTTTTCTTGCGAACTGCAAAGATACCCCCTTGCCACAATTTACCACCGACTGGCAGCGCTTTAGTTATCCCCCGGTTATCCACAGGTTGTTAACAGGGGGGCAGTTTGGCCTTGTATCACAGTATCAACCGTATACGTGTTAGCGGCATTCATTTTTATGCAAAATGCCAATTTAGGCAGGTTGATAACCCTCACACATTAATGCGTTCTCCAAAATGTTTAGCGCTCTAATCGAGGTGCTTTGGCCTTGAATGACCATGTTATCCATACCCTGGAGGCCAGCTCGCCGTTGGGCAAAGTGCCGCTTGATTCCAGAACGATGGTCTCGCCAGTTCCGTTCGCGAGCGCTCGTGTAACGCATGCCGCCACCTCATCTCCCTGTGAACAGGTAAAAATCAAGGTTTTATCTGCCTTTTTATAAAATTCGGCCCGTACTTCGGTTACCAGCATGGAAACAGGTGGTTTATCCTGCAGCGCAACCAAGCCCAGCAATCCGGTTGATAATTCACCGGCGGCGCACTGTGCCGCAAAGTAGGTTGATTTGAACGGATTTTGGGAACGCCAATGGTAGGGAAGTGCCACCTCGGCCCGCTTCTCGTCGCAGGTGCGCACACGCATTCCCATAAACCAGGCGGCGGGCAATTTGAGCAATAAATAAAAGGAAAACCGCAGCGGTTGATTCAAATAGCGCAAAAAAGCCGTTTTTTTCATATTTTAAACCAGAAATGACAAATATACCCTGGATTCCGACTTATTTGATGTATTCTTTCTTTTTTATCCTGCGCTGAACCTATTAACCTTAGAAACTGTTTTAAAACCTCCGAAATGCTGAAAGGCAAATCTTTTAACGCCATGCTGCATTTATTTTTTCGGCAATAGGACATGGCTATTCCCTCAAAAATAAGCCTTGCCTG
>JAGWYI010000267.1 GCA_018969455.1 Bacteroidota bacterium
GTACATTGTTACACAGGAAGGGGAGGTAAAAATTGTAGATGAACAGACTGGTCGTGTAATGGAAGGCCGCAGGTATTCCGATGGCTTGCACCAGGCACTTGAGGCCAAAGAAGAGGTAAAAGTGGGGGAAATTACCCAAACTTATGCCACTGTAACCCTTCAAAACTATTTCCGGATGTTCCACAAACTCGCAGGCATGACCGGTACGGCAGAAACCGAGGCCAAGGAGTTTTGGGACATTTACAAATTGGATGTGGTTGTTATTCCCACCAATCGGGTTATCTCGCGTAAAGACGAAAATGACCTCGTTTATAAAACCGCGCGTGAAAAATACAATGCAGTTATTGATGAAATTACCCGTTTGCGCGATGCCGGACGGCCCATATTGGTTGGTACTACTTCCGTTGAAATTTCGGAGTTACTCAGCCGAATGCTCAAAATTCGGGGCGTTGAACACAATGTATTGAACGCCAAACAACATCAGCGAGAAGCGGAAATCGTTGCAGAAGCAGGTCTGGCAGGAAAAGTGACAATAGCAACCAACATGGCGGGCCGCGGAACCGACATTAAGCTGGGCCCCGGGGTGCGTGAGGCAGGCGGTTTGGCCATTATCGGTACCGAACGCCACGAAAGCCGACGCGTTGACCGCCAGTTGCGCGGGCGAGCAGGGCGACAAGGAGACCCCGGTTCCTCTCAATTTTATGTTTCCCTGGAGGACTCCCTCATGCGCTTGTTCCAAAGCGACCGCATCGCAGGGCTGATGGATCGCATGGGCCACAAGGAAGGCGATGTCATTCAGCACAGTATGGTAACCAGTTCCATTGAACGGGCCCAGAAAAAAGTGGAAGAGAACAATTACGGCATCCGGAAACGCTTGTTGGAATACGATGATGTGATGAATATTCAGCGTGAGGCCATTTACAAAAAACGACGCAATGCCTTGTTTGGCGACCGGCTTTCACTCGATATCAACAGCGCATTTATCGCCATTACAGCCGATTTGGTATACATTCATCGGCAAAGCGGCGATTTTGAAGCCTTCAGAATGGATTCCATTCGAACCATCGGGGTTGATCCGGAAATGGATGAGGCCTGGTTCAAATCGGCGCCTGTTCCAACCGTACTCGAAACGTTTCAGCAGCAAGTATTTGATTCTTACGAATTCAAATCCCGACAAGTAGGAGAACGGCTTTTGCCCTTCATAAAGGACGTACTGGCCCGCGAAGGCCAGCGATTCAAACGCATTATTGTGCCTTTCCATGATGGCCGTTTGGATTTGAACATCAGTGCAGACATGAATTTGGCGGTAGAGACTAACGGAAAATCGATTATGAAAGACATTGAGAAGGTGGCGACCCTGGCACTCATTGATGATGCCTGGAAAGAGCACCTCCGCAATGTGGATGATTTGAAGGAGTCGGTTCAGGGGGCATCTTTTGAACAAAAGGATCCTTTGGTAATCTATAAAATGGAAGCCTATAACCTGTTTGAGGGTCTTATCAGCCACATCAACACCGAAATTACCTCCTTCCTCTTAAAGGGAACACTCGCTATGCCCGATGAGAACGCACCCCAACGTGCACAGCAACAGCCAATTGGAGCCGATAACGCCCGTCGTGCACAAGCCAATCGTTTGCGTGCCAACAATGGTCAGCAATTGACGGAGGCGCAATTGGCCGCCCAACGTGCTGCGATGGCAGCAGGAAACGGCTCAAGCGGCCCCGCCCAACGCGCGCAACCCATTGTAAAAGAAAAAATGGTGGGTCGAAATGAACCTTGTCCTTGCGGTAGTGGCAAAAAGTTTAAAAATTGCCACGGTAAATAAATTGATTGAATGATTGAAAAAGCCGTCCCGAGTGCTCGGGACGGCTTTTTGTTTTTCTGTAAAACACCATGCCGCTTATCCGTTTCGATTTGCATCCTGCTTGGCAAACACCTTCCGGAGTAGCTCCGAGCTACGCGCCAGTTTGTTGCGTCGGATGTTCTTTTCCTCTTCTGCAATTTTGGCAAATAACCCTTTAAGCGCCTCTTGAGTTACATAATCGTCGAGATCGGTGTTGATTTTATTAACCAGGGGAATTTTGTTGTATGCATCGGTGGCTTTTTTCCAAAGCGCATTGGCCCCTATTTTGTCAAGGGATGCCACAATTTTGGGGTTAAACCTGGTGTACAGGTCCTGGCTGGTGGTGCGTTGTAAAAAACTGGTCGCAGCATCGTCAGATCCCATCAAAATGTTGCGTACATCATTGAACGTGAGCTGCGAAATAGCCGATGCAAAAATGGGGGCAGCCTCCCGGGCTGCATCTTCAGCGCCCCGGTTCATTTTTTCAAGCAGTTCGTTCTCGAGGTTGCTGAATCCGGGAACAATTTTGAGTTTATCGGTCAATTTGCGTAATTCCTCGGGCAGCAAAATTTTGTATGCACTTTTAAAGTAACCATCTTTTTGGGAAAGCGCTTCCACGCCTTTCCCGATGCCATTAGAGAGCGCCTCCTTCAGGCCGCGCCCGATCTCGTCGAGTGTGGGCTCAAGCGAGGCATTGTTGACCACCTGTTGCAAGGTATCGCAGGCAGAAATTGGAAGCAAGAATGCAAAAAGCAGTAAAAGAACGCTGTATTTGTGCATGTTTGGTATAAAAATGGTTAATGAAATGAAATTATCGGGCTCAAAATACCCACATTCGGAAGAAAAGTATTTTATTAGTGCCCCTAAGTGTGCAATTTTTGGGTAAAACCAACCCGCATTAATCTTCCAACATCTCATTCTAGGTTTACCTTTGCGCGATGCAACGAATTTTATGTTTTCTTTTTGGTATCGGCGGTTTTTGCCTCTGCAGTTTGCAGATACAGGCACAGGGGGTTAGTTTGCAAGAAAGCCTGCAAATGGCGCTTGAAAACAGTACCCAGATTAAAAAAGCGCAATTGGACAAAAACGTACTGGAACAACGCCTGCGGGAGGGTAGAAGCGGGGCTTACCCACGCATCAATGCAAGTGTTAATTACGATTATTACCCTTTGTTACCAACGCAATTTTTACCCGGTGAATTGTTTGGTCAGGCTGATGAGAGCTACCTTCCCATCCAATTTGGGAAACCCTGGCAACTTACCAGTGCCCTGTCGGTGGAACAACCTCTTTACAACGAATCCCTCCGGCGTAGTATTCCTGCCGTTAATGTGACCCGCGCCATCTATGATTTGTTGCTCGAACGCAGTGAGGAGGAGGTGATGTACAATACCGCCCAGCTTTTTTACCAAACCTTGCAAACCGAACAACTTTTGCGGGCCGTTGATGCCAATCTGGAAAAAATTGGCGCACTCCAGCGCATGGCCGACTTGCAATTGAAAAACGGTTATGCAATTCCGATAGATGTGAAGCGCATCAAGGTTGCATTTGTGAACCTAAACACCCAGCGCCAAAATTTGCTTGCAGGTATCACGGCCCTGCAACAAACCATGAAATTCATCTGTGGCGTGGACTACGATATGCCTTTTTCCCCGACCGAGATCCTGACAGACCCCGTGAGTGATTCCGCCCGCTGGCAAACCATTCAGTTGGAACCCGAGGCCAGCACCGAGAACCGTCTGCTGTTGCGCAATCTGGAATTAAATAAACTTCAGGTTCACAGTTTGTTCGGCGAGGCTTATCCCAGTTTGAACGCCTATGCCGGAGGCTATTTTCAAACGCAACGACGCGACCCCAATATATTCGAAACCGGGTCGCGCTGGTATGGAATGGCCGCAATAGGATTTAAATTGAATATCCCCGTTTTCGATGGGTTTCGCAGGCAACGTAAAGCGGCAATATTACGTATTGAAGGGAAAAAACTGGAAGCCGACCGAAGCCAATTGTTGCGCGCAAAGGAAATGGAATTCCGGCAAGCCCGCATTCAATTGCAAAATGCCCTGCAAGCCGTGCGCGCCCAACAGGAAAATGTATCCCTGGCACGTGAAATCGTGGAAAAACTCACACTCCAGTACAAAGAAGGCGTCGCCTCACTCACCGATTTGCTGAACGCCCAAACCGCCCTCTCCGAAGCCGAAACCAACTACTGGCAACAGGTTTTTAACTACAAACTGGCCGTTTTAAAACTTTTGAAAGCAACCGATAAAATTGATCTCCTAAAATAAGCACCCAAATTGTGAATAAACGCATTTATATTTGGCTGATATTGTTGTGTGTCGCAGGAATAATTACAGCCAAACTGTATTTCAACAAAAAAGAGCTCATCGCAGAAACTGCTTTGTCGCGGTCTACACGGAAGTTTGTTCCGGTGGAGGTGATTTCACCCAAGGTGGAACCGCTGGGCACTTCACTGGAGGCTGATGGCATTTTTTTGCCCATCAAAGAAATGTTTGTCATCTCCGAAACCCAGGGCCGTGTACTTGAAGTGTATAAAAACAAGGGCGAATGGGTGCATGAAGGCGACCTTATCGCCAAAGTCGACGACGAACTGTTGCGCATTGAGCTGGAAGCCACTCAGGCTAATTTAGCCAAACTCCGCAAAGACCAGGAACGCCTCGGCAACCTGATTGAGGGTGAGGCTGTAGCCAAAAATAAAATGGAAGACATTGTTTTGGGTATTCTTGCCGCCGAAGCCAAAGAAAAAGCCCTCAAAAAACAAATTTCCAACACGAGCATCAAGGCCCCTATGACCGGCACCATGGGCCTGCGCTTTATCGAACGCGGCAGCGTAATTGGGCCTGGCATTCAGGTTGCGCAGGTCACCAATTTGGAAAAGCTGTATTTGATGATCAAGGTAACCGAACGCGATGTGCTTGGCATTCAAAAAGGTCAAATTGTTGAAGTTAAACCGGATGTATACCCCAACGCCCGCATCCAGGGTAAGGTGACCAATATCGGGCTGCGAGCCGATAATACCTTCAGCTATGATGTAGAAATAGAGGCGCCCAACCCCGAAAAAACACCCCTGCGCGCCGGCATGCACGCAAAAGCCTATTTTTCATTCGGTACCAACCGAAAAGGCCTCACCCTCCCGCGCAAAGCCATTGCCGGCAGCTTGCAGGATTCAAGGGTGTTTGTCGTGGAGGATTCAACCGCCCACCTGCGCAATATTTCACTCGGCAAGGTAATCGGCGACAAAGTGGAAATCCTTTCCGGGCTGACAGAACACGATAAAGTGGTGCTCACCGGTCAACTTAATCTGTCCGACGGCGCCAAGGTGGAGGTTGTGAAAACGGTGTTGAATTGATGGGGAAGGCATGGTCGTTGGTATGGAGTTGTAAACGGTGCCCTTTAATCCAAAAACCAAGGAAGCGAAAAGAACCAAAATTTTCCTTTAAGCGTTTATTTTGAACAAGTAGCAATCAAAAAATAAGGTATGATCATTGCCAATCCCATCTACGATGTCGTTTTCAAGTATCTGCTTGAAGAGGTAGAGATTGCCCGGGAGTCGTTGTCTGTCATACTTGGAGACGAAGTGCAAAGTGTGGAATTAAAACCCCAGGAAAGCTCCACCGAAACGAGCGGTGATATCCGTATTTTACGGTTTGACTTTAAAGCCGTGATCAAAAAACCGAACGGAGAAGTCAGCAAAGTGCTCATCGAGCTGCAAAAGGCCAAAAAAGCCTTTAATGCGATGCGCTTTCGGCGCTATTTGGGCGACAATTACCGCAAAGAAGATGAAGTGCTCAACGAAAAGGGACTGCCTGAAAAACGCCCGCTGCCCATTGTTACCATTTACTTTTTAGGCTTTCCATTGAACAGCATCCCCTCGGGTATCGTGAAAATCAATCGCGAATACATAGATGTGGTGACCCGGGAAAAGTTAGACATCAAAGAAGATTTCGTAGAATTGTTGACGCATGATTCCTATTTGATTCAGGTGCAAAAACTAGGCCGGGCAACCAGAAACAAGCTGGAGCGTGTGCTGCAAATTTTCAGTCCGATCTATCAAAGCATCCAGGACAGACATCAGGTGGATTTTCAGGGGGATACGAATGACCCATTGGTCAAAAAAATGGTGGAACGTTTGGGCAGGGCCATTGCCAACGAAGATATTCGGGATAAAATGGATGTTGAGGACGAATTGGAGCGGGCTTTTGAACGGGAGATGGGCAAAAAAGACGAAATCATCGCCGAACAAGAGGGCATCATAGCAGCGAAAGAAAAGTTGTTGCTTGAAGAAAAGAAACGAGCCGAGGAGGAAAAGAAACGAGCCGAGGAGGAAATTCAAAAAAACA
>JAGWYI010000268.1 GCA_018969455.1 Bacteroidota bacterium
TATCCGGGCGCATTGCACACCCGTTTTCACCACGCCATGGGGGCCCTCCATCTGATGCAGCAGGCCGTGGAGGTACTGCGTTCCAAGGGCGTCGAAATAAATGCCGAGGAAGCAGAAGCCGTATGCATCGCCATATTGTTGCACGACATTGGGCACGGGCCGTTTTCGCATGCTTTGGAGCACACCCTCATTGATTTGCACCATGAGGTATTGTCGCAATGGTTTATGGAAGACCTGAATCGAAGCATGGACGGCGCCCTGGGTTTGGCCATCGAAATTTTTACCGACCGGTATCCGAAAAAGTTTCTGCATCAGCTGGTTTCGGGGCAATTGGATATGGATCGGATGGATTACCTCAACCGCGACAGTTTTTTCACGGGCGTAAGCGAGGGCGTGATTGGTTACGACCGCATCATCAAGATGTTGGCGGTGCACCAGGGTGCCCTGGTGGTAGAGGAGAAAGGTATTTACAGCATTGAGAAGTTTTTGATGGCGCGCCGGTTGATGTATTGGCAGGTGTATTTACACAAAACCGGCGTTTCGGCCGAGCAAATGCTCATACACCTGCTGCAGCGGGCGCGCATGCTGGCGCTCGAAGGAGCCGATCTGGAAGCGCCGCGCCATTTGCGCTGGTTTTTGTACCGGCAACCTGGGGCCGTTCTGGATTCGGCAGAAGTGTTGCATCATTTTTACATGCTCGACGACAACGATATCACGGCGGCCATAAAATATTGGTCGGAGGATGGTGACTTTGTGTTGTCTTATCTGTCCAAAGGGCTGCTGGATCGGAAATTATTTCGTTTGGAATGGCAAAACGAACCCGTTGAACCTGAGCGGATGGCTTTTTTAGCCGATCGGGTACGCACGGTATTTGGCGCGTCGGCGCCCTTGACTTATTTATTGTATCATGGCCAGGAAAGCAACCGGGCTTATGACGACGCCAGGGACCAAATCCTGATTTTATTCAAAAATGGAAAGGTGCTGCCTGTAAGTGCTTGTTCGGATATGCCCCTTTTTACCCAAAATGTAACCAAATACTACGTTTGCTACCCCAAAATTCTCGGGAAGCAGCCTGAAATGTAGCTTAAATTTCAAGCAAAATATTGTTTTGAAAGATTACGGAAATGCTACATTTACACCGTAAATGAACACTATGGAATGCCAATCAAACATTTTTAACCAATCGTATCTCGTCATGAGAAAAATTAAACTGTTCCTCCTCTTTTTTGCTACCTGCTTCGCTGCTGCTGTATCTGCGCAGGATGCACCGCCAAATGCACAACCTGGTAAATGTTATGCAAAATGTCACATCCCCGATCAGTACGAAACCGTCACTGAGCAAGTGGTTGTGAAACCGGTCGGTACCAAATCCATTGCAGTTCCTGCCGTATTTGAAACCAAAACCGAACAGGTAGAGGTGAAAGCCGCCAGCAAGCGCATCATCCCGGTTCCTGCGGTGTACGAAACCAAAACCGAACAGGTAGAAGTGAAAGCGGCCAGCAAGCGCCTCACGCCTGTACCGGCTACATACGAAACCGTAGAAGAGCGTGTAATGGTAAAGCCTGAAAGCAAGCGCGTCATCAACGTTCCTGCTGAATATGAAACCGTTACCGAACGCGTCATGGTGAAAGCAGAAAGCAAGCGCGTGATTGAAATCCCGGCTGTATACGAAACCGTTACAGAATCTTACGTGGTAGAACCTGCCAGTACCCGTGTGGAAGTGTTGACACCCAAATTCGAAACCGTTACCGAGCGCATCGAAATCAAGCCTGCTTCTACCAAGTGGGTAAAGAAAAAAGCAGATGCCAACTGCCTGAGCGCCAATCCAGACGACTGTCTCGTATGGTGTTTGGTGGAAGTTCCTGCTGAATATCAAACGGTTACCAAGCGCGTAAACAAAGGTTGCGACGGTTCAGGCGTTGCCGATGCCGGTTGCACCAAAACCATCGATGTGCCTGCTAAAGTGGGTACGCGTACCGTGCGCAAGGTAAAAACACCTGCTGCTACCCGCGAAGAAGTGATTCCTGCGGAATACAAAACCATGACGGTGCGCAAGGTGAAAACGCCTGCAACTACCCGCGAAGAGGTAATTCCTGCTGAATATCAAACCGTTAAAAAACAGGTGTTGAAAACCCCTGCAACGGTAAAAGAAGAAACCGTTCCTGCGGAATTCGCTTCTGTTACCAAACAGGTGTTGAAAACCCCTGCAACGGTAAAAGAAGAGGTGATTCCGGCTGAGCTTAAAACGGTGAGCACCAAAGTGGTGAAATCTCCTGCAACAACCCGCACCGAAACCATTCCGGCTGAATATGCTACCGTTACCAAGCGCAAACTGGTTAAGCCAGGTGGCTTCACCGAATGGCGCGAAGTATTGTGCGGCGAAAAAGTAACCGGATACACCGTTCGCCAGATCCAGGCTGCCCTGGTGAAAGCCGGCTACGACCCAGGTCCAACCGACAACATCATGGGTGCACGCACCAAAGCCGCCCTCACCAAGTTCCAGAAAGACAAAGGTTTGCCGGTAGGTAACCTCGATTTCGAAACCTTGAAGGCGCTGGGTGTTAACTTTTAGTGCCCCTGTTTTTGGGCTCTCAATGGCATCTCCCTACGCTGCACATTGCTAGCGACGGGTGAAACATAGCACACCAATGGCCAGGCGAAATCGTTTCGCCTGGCCATTTTCATGGAGGTGCCCTCTTCCGCAACCCAGACTTGTATCGATGTTGAACCTGACAATTTGCGCAATCCCACTGTAAATTTGTCATGTATGTGAAGTGCGTGTAAAGATTGCGTGATGCTACGCTCGGCGTACTATTTTTTTATTAGTCTTAAAATTAAACTGTATGAAATTATATTTCAAGATGTTGTTTTGTTTTTTTTAAATAATTTCGTTAAGAAAAGCGTTTAAATTTAGTTAAACCTTTCTTGCTGGTTTGGCGGTACCAAATCTTTTTCCCAAAATTTGCATAATATTTGATTGCAATCAATAGCCAATCAAAATTAATACACGCAGGAAAACATTTTGCCCTGTTCCTGCGTATATTCAAATGTTAACCCACTGTCGTTAAAGACAACATAACTCGCATGGACAATCATTTTGTGCAATATATGGTGGATTTCACCTTGCCCCAGGATCTTCCCGACGAATTTGTGCACCTCATTCCGGAACAGCGTACAGCCGTAAACCGACTCTTAAATGAGGGTAAAATACTCACTTACGCGCTTTCTCTTGAAAATTCAAAGCTCTGGGCTGTTTTTTGTGTGCAATCGGAAGAAGAACTCCACGAACTGATTAATCGGCTTCCATTGTCGATGTATATGAAAAAGCGCATCAGCGAATTGACCTTTTACAACGCAGCGCATCCCTTTGTTCCTTCGTTTTCCATGAACTAGTCTAGGTTTTGGTATTTTGCTGTCCTGCCGGGAAAAACGGTTAAAAAATCCTGCATTCAATTGCATAAAGCCTGTATTGGGATAGACTGTTTTAGCACAGTTTCCAGGTAAAAATCAGGGTTTCGGGTTTTTTTGTTCAATTTTTCTCAACGGGATGCTGCCTTAGGTAAAACCACAGGGCTTTTGAAAATGGGGGAAAAAATTTTTCCTGACGTATTTGATGCAAAAGAACCCCGGTTTTTTTATACTTTTGCGTGCGTTTCGTGAAACAAACGGTTTTGCGAAATAAAATCAGCGTATACACACACAAAGTCTGGTTATCTGAATACATGGAAAAGAAGCGATTGTTAATCGTAACACAGGAAATGGAGCCTTACACCGAAGGCAACGACATTTCTGCCTTAGTTGGCAAACTCCCAAAATATTTACAGGATAACGGGTATGAGTTGCGGATTTTAATGCCACGTTATGGCGTGGTCAACGAACGCAGGCACCGCTTGCACGAGGTTGTTCGGCTTTCCGGAATGAACATCATTGTCGACGACGACGATTATCCGCTCATCATTAAGGTGGCATCTTTGCCAGGTTCGCGCCTGCAGGTGTATTTTCTGGACAATGAGGATTTTTTCAAGCGCAAATTTGTGTTTGAAGATGGCGATGGTACGGCTTTTGACGACAATCCCGACCGTGCCGCCTTTTTCTGCAAAGGCGCGATTGAAACCGTGAAAAAATTCGGTTGGGCCCCCGATGTAGTCATGTGCCACGGCTGGATGACCAGCCTCATTCCGCTTTACCTGCGCACAGCCTACAAAACCGAACCGATATTCAGCAGCGCACAAATCGTGTATGGCCTGTTCGATACGCCGCACGAGCAACAAAGCGCAGAACGCTTTGTCCAAAAAGCGGCCATCAACAATCTGACCAAAGACGATCTTTCTGCTTATCTCGACGGGGATAAAGTTTCGATGCACAAAGGCGCCAGTTTTTATGCAGATGGGGTGATGATTGGCAGCGAAAGTTTTGATGCCAACGTTGAATACCTGAAGCCGGAAGAAAAACTCCTCATGCCGTGGAAACCGGATCATGAATTGTTGCCCACTACCAGCGCCTTTTTGCGCGATCTGCTGGAGGCCGAAGTTCCGCAATAAATTATATACGCTTTAACTGCATTTAAAACCCTTGGTATCGCATCCCTACGGAATACACAACTTGTTGCGCCTGCCCTGGCATGCGTGTAAAACTGGTAATTCCTGAAATCAGGCAGTGCTGCCAACCTTTGAAATGGAAGTTGCGTCTAGTAGATGCAATTTAATTCGAACTTCCATTTTCACACGAACTACGCATATGAATACGCAAAAACGAGTAAGTCTGACGGTCTTTTCACTCATTATAGTGGCATTCGCCTGGTATTCCTGTACCAAACCCACCGCCTTTGGGTCGGATCTGTTGAGTGGCGATGCAGTGGAGGCAGATTTTACCGATACCATCACGGTCAATTTTACGGTACTCCGGGAAGATTCCACCATTACATCCGACCTTTCGTCTACGACAAGTTTGTTTTTGTGCGGCCAATTGAATGATCCCATTTTCGGCACTTCCAAAGCCGAAATCTTCTCCCTGATGAATCTTAGCATCCTGGATCCCGGGTTTGACAGTTCACGCCATAAACTGGATTCGGTTGTGCTCTATCTGGCCTACAACGCCTCCGGGGTATACGGAGATACCACCCAGGCTTTCAATCTCAAGGTGTTCCAACTGGATCGGACCCTGGGTTGGGATAGTTCTTATTATTCCCGCACGGCCATTCCGGCCAGCAAGGAAATTGGCGGGATCGATCAATTTTACGCCAAACCCAATACCAAAGACAGCTTGTTTGTCTCTTCCACCAGAGCGGCTTTCATCCGAGTTCCGCTTACCAAGGAATTTGGCGAATCTTTGCTCTACATGGATAGCTTATCCACCACCGATGACACCCTGTTTTACCTGAAATTTCACGGCCTGAAAATTGAAGTTACCCCAGCCAATGGAACACTTCCCGGGGGTATGCTTGCTTTCAACCTCAATGATGCCAATTACAGCCGTATGCGCTTGTATTTCAAACAGGATGACACCCTTAAGTCGACATATGATTATTACTTTGAAGGCTGTAACAAGTTTTCCCGTTTCGTTCATAACTATACCGGTAGTCAGGCTGGCGCTGCCATCAAAAAACCGGCAGAAAATTTGCTGTATGTGCAAGGCATGAACGGTCTGCGTTTGAAAATGGAGCTGCCTTACATTGATAAATTGAAAAACATTGTGGTAAACGATGCGGATCTGGTATTAACCACTGCTACCTTAAACGACGACATTCCGGTGCTGAGCAACAACCCGGTAAGCCAAATGGTAAATACTTACTCCGTGGGCGACACATTGTATTATTTTTCCGAAGATGTGAATTATTCCATCGGGATAACAGGCGCCAACGGATTTAGTTTGTTTGGCGGTTATCCTGAAACAGAGGTAGAAAATGGAGTGACCCTTACGCGTTACCGAATGGCCTTGTCAGATCGGCTTCAGCACATGATTGAAGAATCACCTTCCGATCCGCACAAAAAAGTATTGTATTTAAATGTATACCCTCAAAATCGAAGTGCCATGCGCGCCATATTTTATGGCCCAAAGAGCCCAGTTTTTCCGGCGAAAATTGCATTAAAATACACCAAATTGAAGTAAATTCTGATTTTTATGTCAACGAAGCCACATTTTGATGCAATTTCTGCATCTTTGTGTGCTTCTTGTTTCGGCATCTGCAGATCG
>JAGWYI010000269.1 GCA_018969455.1 Bacteroidota bacterium
ATTCTTGGTGCGTTTTGATTTTCAATGATTTAAACCGGGGGCTGGTATGAAAATTGTCCATGGAATTCAAGGCCTATCATTCAATTTCCACCACCACTTTGCCTATGGTTTTGCCGGTTTGAAAGAGGCGGATGGCGTCGGGCAATTGTTCAAATGGGAATCGGTGGCCTACGTGCGGCGCACTGAGTTGCAATTGTTCCAGTTCGCTGAGGAGGCTGCGCATCAATTCGACGCGTTCGTATAGCCAAATGAGGTTAAAGCCCAATACACCTTTGTTTTGTTCTACCATGGCTTGCGGGTCTATTTTCGGGCGGCGCAGGAAGGTCCATAAGAGCTTCATTTTGTTGGGCTTGTCGCCGGTATGGGCATAGCGGGCCGATCCGAATACCACCATTCGGCCCATGGGTGTTAGCAACTTGAAGGGGATGCTGAAAAAGGGGCCGCCCACGCTGTCCATCACCAAATCTAATGGTCGGCCGTCGAGGGCTTGGATTAAATCTTGTTCAAAGTTATTGCTGCGCACAAGTACTTTGTCGTAGCCCTGTTCGAGTCCAAACGCCACTTTGTCGGGGTTTCCAACGGTACCAATAGTGTAGCAATGGTAAGCTTTGGCGACTTTAAGGGCCTGGAGTCCCACGCCGCCCACGCCGCTGTGAATGAGCACAGTAGCGCCGGTTTGCAGATTTCCCAGGCGCAGCATGCCATAATAAGCGGTGAGGGTTTGTACCAAAAAAGCGGCTGCTGTGGCGAAGTCCCAATTGGCTGGAATAGGGTTTATGTACCGGGCATCGATGTTGAGGTGGGTTGCATAAGCACCAAATCGGGTGACGCCCATTACCCGGTCGCCGATTTTCAGGTGATGCACGCCAGGCCCTGTGGCGCATATTAGGCCTGCATACTCTAATCCGGGCGTAAAAGCGCCTTGGGGCGTGGCGCCGTAAAGACCCCAAATGGCGAAAATATCGGCAAAATTGAGTCCGATGGCTTTTACTTCCACCTGAACCATGTTTTCGCCGGGCGCCTCCAAATTGAAGAATTCGCGTTTCAAATTGCGCAGATTGCCAGCTTCCAGGACGTATTTTTGTGCCATAGGTAATGTTTTTATTCAAGCGAAGGTACAATATTCGCCAGGAGGCAATCCAATACCCAACGCATAAAATGAATGCCTCTGAATCTGATGACTCTTCCATTGAACTCTTTGGGTATTTAAAAATTGATGACCAGGCTTGTGCCTGTGGGAAAATACCAAATGTTTGGAACTTGTGTCATGGGAAGGATGAAAAACAATCTGAAGACAGGTCGACCGGGACGCAAGGGCTGGAAGGGATAGCCTAAAATGGTGTACGGGAGGCAATGTTTTTCGATTTTACCAGAAAAAAAGGCGCCGCCTAAACCCAGTTCTAAAAAACTGCGTCTAATTCCGAATATGAAGCTGATGGGGTGTGGTATGAAAACATACGCTTTGGGTGCGATGTAGTCGCATGAACCCAAAATGCAAAACTTCAATTCTTTCTGGTACCCAATTCCGAAAGCAGTTCTGATGTATGTATACTTTACACCGCCAGATTTTGTGCATAACGATCTTTATAAATCATTTTAAATCACCGTAATCCATCCTGATTTATCCACAAAATCCGGCGAATCCTGGTATATTTTTATAGATGCAGTTAACTTTATTATCATTCATGGACATTATGGAAGCATCACCCAAAATAGACAGATTCAAACTGTTCTGCGGGCGTCCTTCCTGGAGCAAAGTCAAATCTTGCGCCTTTAATGCAGACTGAAATAGGAAAAATACGATAAAAACATACAGATTTTTCATATAGAAGAGGTTTTGGTTATTGGATAGTAGCCCGACGGAGTTAGACTAATTGCTCAAACAGCGCTTTACATGTTTGTTGTGCATCATGCTATTTTTAACCGAGTTGACACGTACACAGCCACATTCAACTGTTAAATTTAGCGAATTATCGCTAAAAAATGGTTTTGGTAAATATTTCTTTCATTTTATTTAACTGCCAGATCCATTTAAAGTCTGGATTTTAATGGTTTGCGCAACCCCAATTTTTGTTCTTTAACCAAAAAATAGACCCATGCCACTCCGGCAGCCAAAATGGTAACGACGCCGATGAGGTAGGATACATACAGCATAAAATTTAGCCAATTCAGGGCTTTAGAGCCAAAATTTTTGTAAAAAAGCACGGTGACGCTGCCCAAATAGCCGCAGGCGTCGGTGATGTACATCAAAAAACCGATGTTGCTTTTGTATTCAAAATGGGCGATCCAGCGCTCAAACAGCATGGTGTGAAAACTGACGTATGCCAAATACATGCCGAACCCAGCCAGGATCATCCAGGCGGCCGGGGGCAACAATTGGGCTTGAAACAAGATGGTTGCCAGGAGCAACAGAAAGCCGCCCAGGGCAATGATACCGAGGTTGGAATAAAAAGCCAGGCGGTTGTTTTTAATCAATATCATCAAACCGATGATGACAAAAACCCCGATGGCGATGGGGATTTCGGCGGTGAGCAGTACCTGGGGCATGTCGGGATATCCCAGCAGGCTCCAGAGTTCTACAGCGAAGTTGTCGCGCAGTTCGCGGAAAATGGTAAGGGCGATGTAAACAAAAATGAGCAGCAAAATACCTGGTGCGAAGGCCCAAAAGAAGGCTTTTCGCTGGGTTTTGTCCATCGGAACCCGCTCGGTTCGGCTGGCAATGTCGGCGGCGCTGGGCGCCGGTATTTTATGGAGCATCCATACGCCCAGCAACAGAAAAGGCACAAAGAGGAGACCTACGCCAAAAGGCATCCAAAACTCGGATACGCCCCATGCGGTAATGAGGTATTTGCCGGTGGCTTTTACCAGGCCCGAGGCCACAATGAAACTGATGCTCATGGCAGCACCGAGCAACTCGGTGTTGCGGCGGCCTTCCAAAAAGGCAAACACCAGCCCCCAAATCATGCCAAGGGGCAGGCCGTTCACAAAAAGCCAACCGAAATTGTAGGGGTAAGGCGTGATGGCAAATGCCAAAAGGGCAGCCCAGGAAATGCCCATTAATACGAGGATGCTCCCAATGCGTTGATGCGCCGGCATTTCCGATACGACTTTAATGCCAATGAATTTGGAGAGCGTATAGCCCAGTACCTGGGTGGAAATCAGGATGATTTTGTAATCTATGCCCCACAGCACCAGATCGGCATACACGCCGGCAGAAAAGGGTTTGCGGAAGGCGTACATGCTGCAATAGGTGATGAAACCGGCCGCCATACCAAAGAGGGAAAAAGCGGTCTCCGATTGGAATTGTATTTTTTTCGACATAAGATCAGGCATTTACGCGCACGCCTACGCGGAAGGGGTTGGCCTCCATGGCGTAAGCAAATGCCTCATTTACTTGGTGCAGGTTGAATTGGTCGTGAATCATGGTTTCGAAGGGGAAATCGCTGTGGTGTTGTTCGATGAATTGCACGGCAGCGATAAAATCCTGTTCGTTGTAGTTGTGCAAGCCCTTGATACTGTATAGGTTGCGCACCATTTTTTCGGCGTCTATTTCCATTTTGCGCTGGGGAAAGGTGGCGCCCAGCCAAACAGCTGTTCCGCCGATGGCCATGTGTTCCAGGGTATTTTCCATGGCAGAAGCGGCGCCGCTGAGTTCAAGGATGACATCTATGGGTTTGACATTGCCCAACAGGGAGTACAGTGCGGCATTGAGGTCGCTGTCTGCGGGGATGGTGTGGGTAGCGCCAAAGCTGGGGGCCACAGCCAGTCGCTCGGGGTTGCTGTCAAGCGCCACCACAGCGGCGGCGCCTTGAGAACGGCTCATGGCGCAAGCGATCATGCCCAGCATGCCTGCGCCGGTCACCAGCACGTTTTTGCCTTGCAGTGGGCCAGCCACCCGGATGCCGCCAGCCACAGTGGCCACGGCGCAATTGATGATGGCGGCGATTTTGAGCGGTATATTTTCGCTTATTTTCAGCAGGGGGGTATGAGGTTTCAGGATGATGTATTCGCTGAGTCCGCCGTGCAAGGTATTGTGTTCGTTGAGTTGTTCGTGGCCGTATTTGTAGAGGCCATCGGCTTTTTGCGGGATGCCGCGTTTGGAGAGTTCGGCGTGGGGGTTGCTGGCGTAAATGGCCCAGCTGATGCGATCGCCGACCGCGATTGCTGCACCGTTCAAGTCTTTTTCTATTGTTTCCGGGCCGAAAGCGGCGATGCGGCCCACAATTTCGTGGCCGAGAATAGTGGGTGATTTTTCCTTGCGTTGGCCGGAATAGGTATAGAGGTCGCTGCGGCAGAGGGTGGTATACTCCACCCGCACCAATAATTCACCGGTTTGCAGGTTTGGGATGGGCAGGTCTTTTAGTTCGAAGGGCTTAGTGGGATCGTAAAAGACAGCGGTTGTGCTGGTTTTCATCTCATTCAACATGAAGCGAATATTTTCTTTATGCTTTTTATTTAAATGGCTTTAATTCAAGAACTTATTAAAAATAAAATTGAAGCAAATTGGAAAATAGTTGATTATTAATAAATCGTAAAGTTGTTGATCCAGGCGAATTATAGGGCATTGTTTGTGCGCCGGGGGTAGCAATCTTCCTAAATTCCCTTCAATTTTTGCAAAAACAGGCTTGAATTTGCGCTTTCGCACAAATCAAATACAAATCGGGGAGAAAACCAAACAGCGCATTCAGGGCTATGGTGAAACCTCTTGGCCCATCAATCAAGTTTGATCAGGGTCTCAGGCCCACAATGTGCTTCCATTGGGCATTTCGGTAGAAGTAGGAAAGTTGCGGATCTTCTGTACTGGTACAATATACTTGCCCGTTGCAATCCAGTGGGATGGAGATCATGTCGGTGCAAGGGTTGTCTTCACAGAAGTATTCCTTGCCGTCGAGTTCATAAAGGGAAAAGTAAAATTTGCATCCTGTAGCCAGATCTTGCCCGGTATATTTAATCAAATTATGGTCGAGTACAAACTGTTCTTCGCAGCTCAAGGGAAGATCGGAAGTTTGCTTGCAAGAAAATACGAGGAGGACAAAAGGCAATAAAAGGCTTAGAAACTGTTTTAAAACCTCCGGGATAGATGAAAGGTAAAGATTTTGGCGCCATGCAAGGCTTATTTTTGAGGGAATAGCCATGTCCTGTTGCCGAAAAAATAAATGCAGCATGGCGTTAAAAGATTTGCCTTTCAGCATTTCGGAGGTTTTAAAACAGTTTCTTAGTTTTCCAGTCATTGGGTTCCGTTTTTATGGTGTATTGTTTGAAATGCGGTATCCTTGGTACAGGATGGGGCTATTCAGGGGGTTGTTCAACACAAAACCGGTTTTAGGATCAGGGGTTAAAGCAATTACGCATAGCGTGATGAATTCGTTGGGAATAGGGAGCTGCTTTTTTAAAAAAGGCAGCCGAAGATGGGTGAACATCTCTGGCTGCCTTTGATTTTTAACCAAAGCGGTAAAAGAAAATGGAGGATACCGCAAAGTATACCAGGATTCGCCGGATTTTATGGATAAATCAGGATGTGTTTCGCTGGTTTATAATGATTTATAAAAAATTGTTATGCACAAAATCTGGTGGCATTCAGTATAAATTTGGGGTTATCCGAACAAATTGGGGATAATCAACGATCCAATTAAAACAAGTTGCTCGAGGGTTTGCGTTGAAACATTAGGATGATTTGTAGGCGATTTCATGGTAAGTTTTAATGTGGGGGCCCAGAAATATACGGGCATACAAACGCAGGAGACTCAATTCAAGGAACACAAAGCTGGTGGCTGTGAGTGCGATGAGCAGGTACTGATGCGTATGAATGTGTGAAAAAAGCAGGTCTATCCCCAGGAAAGTTGGCGTGAGCGGGAACCCTGCAAGGCCGAGTGCAGCCAACAAAAACACCAGTCCGGTTTTCGGATGTTCATAAATATGGCCATGGAAGTTATTGAGGCTCACATTGTTTTCAATAGTGCTTACCCGAATGAGGCTGATGTAACCCACTATAGCTGAAACCAGAATGCCGCTGAGAAAGATGATGATTTGGGCAAGTGCAACTTGTTCATTAAAGGCAATGGTAAGTGCAATGAACAACTGGCTGCTGGCAATCATCGTCCAGGCGCGTTTGGCGTCCCCGCGATCGGTAAATGCCTTAAGGATCAGGAGCATACCGATGGTTGCAT
>JAGWYI010000270.1 GCA_018969455.1 Bacteroidota bacterium
AGATGCAAATATCCTGCATACAATCGCCATACGTCCCGAATATTCCCTTGCAAGGTAATGAAACGGTCGTTTTTAATAACCAGGGCATATATTTCCAAGGCTTTGTCATATTCCTTGGCATACAAATACAACTGAAAAAACACCTCGTGTACTTTGAACCAGTTAAAATCGCTGGGTTCTACCAATTGGAGGCAATATTGGTAGGTCGCTGCCATCTCCACCTCGTCAAACTGACGCAAGAGGGTCAGGATTTCAAGTTTTTGCAGCACAATAGAAAGCAGCGAGCCCCGGTTGGTGTTTCTTCTCGCTTGTAACACCGTTAAGGCCTCATTGCTCAATAGCAAAGCAGCAGCGCCGTCATTATCCGCCATGTACCGAATTATGCCTATAATATAGGTGTAAAAATAAAACTGAGCGGTGTTAACCTGATCGGCCAGGGGCAAAAGCGTTTCATAGTAGGTACGCGCAAGCTCCAAAACAGCCGAGTTGGGCGATTTTTTATTGATGTAATAGTCAATCAGATTATCATAATAATCCATCGCCATCATTTCTGTAGCGCGCTTCAACTCGTATTCCTTGTGTAATTTAGAAAAATAGGCATGGTTTTGTTTGTCGCCCACTGAGCGGCTGTATCGCAAACGCAAAAAACGGGTTATTTCAGCCGCCAGTTCGATAAACTCGTACTTGATGCATTGTTCAAGCGTTTGATGCATCAAATACACCGAAGCCTGCCGGGCATCGCGCAAAGACAGGATTTGGGCGGAAGCAAAATCCCGATAGCAATTGTAAATCGCCTTGGATCGCTCATTAAAAAGGGGTTGATGCACGTCTACAAAAAAGGCCGTATTGATCAATTGACGAATCAATCGATTGCGCAGTTTTTTGTAACTTTTATCGCGATTTTCATCTGTACCATAAAAGTATTCAGTGGCCTGTTCGTCTGTCTGGAATTCGCCAGAGGCAATTTTGTTGTACAACTCCTCCGTTTTCGTGTCTTCCGAACCCGGATTGCCCAACACTTCAATGTTTTTGATCTTGTTTCGGGTGATGATTCTGACAAGATCTTTAAGCACCTCAAATTCCATAAACTGTTAAGTTAAGAAAAAAGCACAAGTAATTCCAATTGGTAATCTGAAGGCTGTGAAAACTGCCTGTATTGAAATCGGGAAAACTGTCCTTTTTTTCAGAAAGATTGTTTTTCAATTTTGCGTTGCAATTCTGGAGTTTAGTGGAGTTCCAGGGATTGATATTGAAAAAAAATTCTAAAAAAACATCATAATCACCTTAAACAAAAAAACGCAAAGCGACAGACCTATTTGTTACAAACCTTGTTTTTAACAAATAGCGTTTCTCAAATAAAATCAATTCAATTTGGTATAAATGATTGATTTTTAATCGTTTTGTGTAGCCTACGGTTGTCTGTTCATTGAACTTTTTGGCAAAAAACACGCCAAAAGTCGATGCCTTCTATCAATCTGCCTGGGTTGAAATGGGGGAAACTGTCCTTTTTTGAGCCTTCGGGCGTATGGATCTTTGTGTCAGAAAACGATCACCATTAAAAATTCTGACAACAATGACAACCATTACGCTTATCATCGGCCTCTTACTTTCTTCTTTGGAAGGAAACTCCTCAGATGCAAATGTAACCAACACATCCGCATCTCAGCAAACGAATCCACAACAAGGATCTGATTTTGTCGTAATCGAAGAAATCTATCCTTAGTTCATACATACAGGTTTTAATCCTTTAATCCCCTTTTTTAATCCATTAAAGCACCTATGTCGCATAGCAGCATAGGAGGGCTCCCGTTTTCCTTAATATTGTTTCTCCTTTTTACTTAAAATTCTGGACGGCAACAGTCAGGGCGTCACAGAGCATGTTTCCAGTAGGTCTCTCTCGTAACTGGATTTTATATTTAGGTATTTTCCTGAATATCAAATGTCCAGGACAGGGTACGACATTAAATGCGGCCTTTGGGGCTCCATTTGCAATAATCTCCATAGTGTATTCCTGCAAACCGGCGACTGGGTGTGTCCAGTTACCGGTTTTCTTATGAGCGGACGCTTGGTACGCTTTACAATAATTCTATACTTTAGGCCGCCAGCTTTTGCGCATAACGATGTCTATATACTTCACGACGCCAGGTTTTGGGCAGCGCGATCATTATAAATCATTAGAAATCACCGAAATCCATCCTGATTTACCCACAAAATCCGGCGAATCCGGTTATATATTTAAAATTATATTAATGCTTCGTTAAAATTTCGCAGCACTTGTCAATTTCCTACATAAAAATGATTACCTTTGCATAATAATTTTATTTAATCCTTTTTTCAAGAAAATGTAGTATGCTGCTTTGCCTGTAGGAATCGTTTCCCGGTATCTCTTTTTTGCCGTTTCCTCCCACATACCTTCAATGTGCTGCATTTTTTCGACGCTATGGATTTTGCTCTATTAGCAGAATTCCCGCTGTACCCATCCAATTCCAGTTGTCAGGGCGTCTCAAAACACAGTCCCGCTTTTAATCACCATACCCTTACCTTAAACCGGTGTTCGTCTTCCTGCGAGCGCCGGTTTATTTTTTGTAACAATTTAATTTCTGAAGGCCTCAAGTTCTTATATTTGCCCGAACCTAATGATCCTATATGATGCGTAATTCACTTGTTTGGGCTGTATACGCCCTGTATACTGCCTTGTTTTTATTGGGATGTACCGGCTCCAACAGTACCAACACCTTAGCCAAACCGGATGGCCCGCTGCGTTTTGAATTGTTGCCCACTGAAAAGACAGGTGTTTCATTTATCAACACCCTGCAGGAAGACAATGAGTTTAACTATATGAATTTCAATTATTTATACTTAAGCGGAGCAGTTGGTGTGGGCGATTTTAACCAGGATGGGCTGGAAGATATTTATTTTGTAGCCTCTCGAGGCCCAAACAAACTTTATCTTAATAAAGGCAACTTTCAGTTTGAAGATATAACCGCAAAAGCGGGTGTAGCTGCCAACTTTGGGGCAAAAACAGGCGTAAATATTGTCGACATCAACAACGATGGGTACCCCGACATTTACCTTTGCCGAACTGCTCTGAGCCCGGAAAAAAGGGGCAATCTGCTATACATCAACAACAAAGACAATACATTTTCCGAGCGCTCGGCCGAATATGGCTTAAATACACCTTGCGCCTCCAATTTTGCCACCTTTTTTGATTATGACCTGGATGGCGACCTAGACATGTATCTGCTCAATCATCCAATTGAATTTGAAACAGTTACCAAGGTTCGCCTGCAACAGGATGGTGCTAAAATAAAGCGCCTCGTTGAGCCCGACCCTGGTGATATTTATTCCTCCGACCGTTTGTACCGCAACGACAAAGGCAAATTTACCGATGTCAGTAAAAGCGCAGGTATTCAAAAACGGGCATTCGGATTGAGCATCACCATTGTGGATGTGAACCACGATCGCTATCCGGATATTTATGTGTCCAACGACTACATCGAACCCGATAACCTGTACATAAACAACCGAAACGGTACTTTCACCGACCAAATTGAAACCTATACACGCCACATTTCCCATTTTTCCATGGGAAGCGAAGCTGTGGACCTGAACAATGATCTAATGGAAGATCTGGTGGTGCTCGACATGGCGCCTGATGGAAATGAAAGACAAAAACTGGAAGCAACGCCCATGGTGAATGAACGGTATTATTCGCTGGTGAATTATGGCTACGGCAACCAGATCATGCACAACATGTTGCAAATCAACAATGGAAACGGTACATTTTCAGAAACAGCCTGCCTCGCGGGTATTGCAAACACAGAATGGAGCTGGACGCCGCTAGCAGTGGATTTTGACAACAACGGATTCCGAGACCTCTACATCACCAACGGCATTCGAAAGGAAGTAACCAACCTCGATTACATGAATTTTACCCTCGATTCTGTCATAAAAGCCGGGGGAGATGTGAAGGATGTACTGGCTTTCATCAATAAAATTCCGGCAGCGCAAATTCACAATTACATGTTTCGAAACATGGGCAACCTGCAATTCGAAGACATGTCAAATGCCTGGGGATTTGCAGAAAAAACCTTCTCCAATGGGGCAGCCTATGCCGATTTCGACAACGACGGGGACATGGATATTGTCGTGAACAACGCATCCGAAGAATCATTCATTTATCAGAACAAGAGCGAAGAATTCAAAGAAAATACCCATTATTTGCAAATAAAATTACAAGGCCCGGCACAAAATCTTGGCGGCATCGGTGCTGTTGTAAAAGTAAAAGCCAAGCAGAACAATCAAATTTTTACCGCCAATCCAGCACGCGGATTTATTTCAACCTCTACTTCCGTTTTGCATTTCGGATTGGGGCATTCTGATGTGGTTGATCAGGTGCACGTGCAATGGCCGGATGGAAAAGTGCAAATATTGACGCAAGTACCCGCCGACCAACGTTTGGTACTCAAATACCAGGATGCCGCCAAGGGCCCTTCCGTATACGATGAATTGGCCATCAATGGGGCCATTTTTGAAGATATTACCCGAAAAACGGGCATCCAGGCAAAACATGTGGAAGACAACTTTTTCGATTTCAATCGGGAAAGACTTTTGCCCCGCAAATATTCCAATGTTGGCCCTTCGCTGGCAACAGGCGATATAAACGGCGACGGGCTGGAGGATGTATACCTGGGCGGCGCATTTAAGGCAAAAGGAACTTTGATGATTCAAGATAAAAACGGTCGTTTTAAATCGATGAGCAGTGCGGCTTTCAATGCCGATACCCTACACGAAGACGTTGGCGCCCTGTTTTTTGACGCAGATGCCGATAAAGACCTTGATTTATATGTGGTAAGTGGTGGCAATGAATATCCTGCAAATGCCGCCAATTATCAGGATCGATTGTACATCAACGATGGCAAAGGGGGCTTCACCAAAGCGCCGATTGGGGTATTGCCCCAGGAAACCGAAAGCGGCAGCTGCGTAAGCGGGTATGATTATGACCACGATGGCGACATAGATCTTTTTATTGGCGGAAGGGTAGTGCCCGGCTTTTTCCCGAAAACACCTTTTAGCATCATTTTGAAAAATGAAGGAGGCCGATTCAGCTTGGTAACCGATCAGGTTGCGCCCGAATTTGGCAAAATCGGGATGGTCACCGATATTTTATTTGCCGATCTGGATGGCGACAAGCAAGAAGAAATGCTGGTATGTGGTGATTGGATGAACCTTGAAGTGTTTAAACAAAATAACGGGAAATTTGCTCGGGCGAGCGCCCAATTCGGCCTGGATAAAACATCCGGATGGTGGGAATCGCTGGCAGCAGCCGATCTGGATGGCGATGGAGACCTGGATCTTGTGGCCGGAAATGCTGGTTTGAACACCCGATATAGAGCAAGCGCCCAAGCCCCTATCCAAATGTTCGCCAAAGACTTTGATGGAAATGGAAGCATCGACCCCATCATGACCTGGTGTGAAAACGGAAAAAATTATCCGATAGCACAGCGCGATCAGATCATCAAGCAGATTCCCAACCTGAAAAAGAAATTTGTACGCTATGGCGCTTATGCAAAAGCCACCATTGAAGACGTATTTTCAGAAGCAGATTTAAAAAATGCACAACATCTTCAAGTTACAGAATTAAAAACCTGTTTTTTTATCAACGATAATGGCAAAATGACCATGCACGCTTTCCCGCTTCAAGCCCAAACAGCACCCACAAAAGACATTTTGCTGCTGGATGTGGATGGTAACGGCGCCCTTGACATTTTGATGGCTGGAAACGACTACGGGATGGAAGTGGAAACCGGTCCGTATGATGCCGGCAATGGGGTTTTGCTGCTAAATGATGGGAAAGGCAACTTTTCTTATTTGCCCAATCGGAATTCAGGTTTTTGGGCCTCAATGGATGTCCGCCATTTGGCTTCGATTCGGCTTGCACAAGGCAAAACGGGAATTTTGGTGGCCAATAACAACAATTTGTTACAATTGTTTGGCTTAATCACAGGCAAACCCATCCTGTAGCGGCGGGCTTAATTAAGGCGCTGAATCAAAATCGATGGAGTTTTTTCGATTGGCTTTTTTCTCCGAATTCCGGCGTTTTTCCGTCATGCGTGCGTGCGTCGCGCGCGCAGGCACAGGTGTGGGTTTTCGCTTTTTCGGGAG
>JAGWYI010000271.1 GCA_018969455.1 Bacteroidota bacterium
TAAAGCCTGCGTTATCCAGTTTTACCACCCCGAATGAAGAGGGGTCTTTTACTTTTTGTACCCAGATGACGGCATCGTTGTTCAGGTCGAACGAAAAATCGGCTTTAAAAAGTGTGTCTGCAAATGCAATCATGCAAGGGCCATTCAGGCTTTCCCATGCGCAATGAATGGCATGTCCGACGCCAAGGGCCTTGTCCTGGTAATAAATTTTGCCTTTTGCGCCCAGTTTTTCAGCAATCTGGATGAGTTCTTTTTCAACATCCGGACCAAAATCACCTACGATATAGGCAATTTCTTCAATTTTTCCTGGATAGGCTACTGCCAAATCCTCAACGAGTCTTTGAATGATGGGTTTTCCGGCCACAGGGATGAGTGGTTTGGGCACTGTGAGCGTGTGGGGGCGCAAACGGGTGCCGCGGCCGGCCATCGGGATAATGATTTTCATGTTTGAAAGCGTATGAATGATTTTTACAGCATTGGTATTTGTTCGAAACTGTTGTAAAACAGCCACATATGGATTATTTAATTCCAGTACTTCCGAAGCCTCCTGTTCCGCGTTCCGATTCCTCCAGGCTATCTACTTCTTCCAAAACGGCACGTAGGTAAGAGGCAATTACCATTTGCGCAATGCGTTCACCTGGTTCAATATATTGAGTTTCATTGGAAAGATTGACGACAATGCAGCCAATTTCACCTCGGTAGTCGCAATCGATGGTGCCTGGAGAATTGAGCAAGGTCAGGCCGCGCTTGAGGGCCAATCCGCTTCGTGGGCGAATTTGCGCTTCAGTGCCAAAAGGCAATTGTATAAAGAGGCCAGTAGGTACCAGCACGCGTTCCAAAGGCTTCAATTCAAGCGTTTGTTTAATATTAGCGCGAAGATCCATACCGGCGCTGCCGGAAGTTTCGTAATTTGGCAGCGGATTTTCGGATCGATTGATGATTTTTATTGTCACCGGATTCAATTTTTGAACAAAAGTAGCAAGTTACCGGCAATGGCAAGCCATTAACCAAAAACTATGCCGTGTATGCCAAATTTATTTGTCGGATTCCTTTCTATATCAAATCTTGAAGGATTATGGGTGTTTGATTTATCATCAGAACCGTAATTTTGCAGCATCTTTTAATCAAAACAATCACTTTTCAGCGACATGGCACACTGCCAGGTTGTTTCATCACTTCCCGCATGAAGTTATTTACTCCACTCATTTTGTTGTTTCTTTCGGTATCTTGTTGGTCGCAAGACCCATGTCCGAATCTGGTATCCTTAGGCCCCGACATTACCGTGTGTAACGGCGCCCGTTTTACCCTAAATCCCAATCCTTTGCCCAATGTTCAGTTTTCCTGGTTGGGCTTTCCCGGTCTGAGTTGTACAGATTGCCCATCCCCTGAAGTAATAAATTATTCTACAGGTATTTACATATACATTGTTTTGGCCGATAACGGGCAATGTATCGACATGGATACCATTCGAATCAATGTATTAAATGGCGTACAGCCGCAATATGTAATTAATTCTGATCAAAACATTTGCGTTGGAAACAATGTCCATTTAGGTGGGGAGCAAGCACCTGGAACATTTTATTCCTGGACCTCAAATCCGCCCGGATTTGCCAGCAATATAGCCGATCCTGTTGTCAGTCCAAATGTTAATACCACGTATTATCTCGAAGCACAAAACGGCAGTTGTCCTGTTATTGCCATTGACAGCATCAAAGTGAATGTATACAATCCGCCTGTCCTTCAACTTCAGAAAGATACAGCTATATGCAATGGAAGTTCTGTATTGCTGGGTAAAACCCCGATTGAGCCCGGAGTTTCCTATTCCTGGTCACCGAATGGAGGAACCCTCAATGATTCTTTGATTGCCAATCCGCTGGCTACCCCGCTTCAGAATACGATTTATACCTTAAGTGCCCAAAATCCGGGATGCATCTCAACGGCCAGTGTGTTGGTTGCGGTGGTATCACTCGATTTGACGCTCAATGTTCCGGATACAGTATTGCTTTGTCGGGGCGCCTCCATACCCGTTGTGGCGATGAGCAATCCGAGCGTTTTCGTAAACTGGTCGCCCGCCAGCGGTGTTCAATTGAGCAACAACGGGCAAAGCGCCGTTGTTGCTCCAACAGAATCAACCCTTTATCAGCTTAATGCAAGTTTGCCTGGATGTACCCGAAGAACAAAATTGTATGTACGGGTAGATAGTTTGCCTTACAACTTGAAAGTATATCCGGCCGACACCACAGTATGTATTGGCAATCAAGTGTTGTTAAAATCGGCAACTTACGAACCTTCCGATTTTCCCGACATCCATTTTTTATGGAGTCCGGCACAAGGGCAGCTCACACCCGACTCCTTATTCAACATGGTACTTTCGCCAGTTGATACCCAATTGTACATGCGCGTTGTGCGCAGTGGTGCATGTCTAGATACCAGTTTTGCGAAAGTGACGGTAATTATTCCGCCGCCTATTAGCATTACGCCTTCTCAAGCCAGTATTTGCCGTGGAGATCAAGTGCAGCTTAATGCCACTGTGCCAAACGGGGTTGGAGATTTGAGTTGGACCCCCGAAAACAATAGTTTGAGTTGTAAGAATTGTTTAAATCCGATTGCCAGCCCCTTAAGCAGCACGGTTTATACCCTTTCTGGCAAGTATTTTGGTTGTCCGACAAGTGCCCAATCCAACATTCAAGTACGAATGTTGCCACAATTTCAGTTTCCGAGCGACCTTGATCTGTGCGGAGGCGAGTCTTTGCAACTAAATCTAGTGAGCGAGCCTGGCACAAGTTATACCTGGAGCTCAAGTGACCCATCCTTTGGTGTTGTGTACGATCCGCAGCCTATTGTAACGCCAAGTTTGCCGCAAACAGTGTATACCGTAGTAGCGGATAATGGCTGTACCAATTCAGCGAATTTGACTGTAAAGACCACCAGTTCCAGTTTGTCTTTATCTGAAGGAGACACCATTTGTAAAGGAAGTACGGCTTTGTTGTCGGCATCAACTTCCATACCGGGAAGTTTCAATTGGAGCAACGGCAACAATCAACCCGTTCAGATGGTAAAACCGGATGTTACCACCACGTATTATTTGACCTATACATTTGGAGATCAATGTGTTTTGAAGGATTCGGTAACAATAATTGTTCAGGGGCAAAATGCTTCGCCTTTGTTTCCGAATGACAAGGAACTTTGTCTGGGTGAATCCGTATCCCTCAATGCGAGTCCGGTTCCCGGTGCGAGTTACACCTGGGCAAGCAATCCTCCCGGTTATAGCAGCAATGATCCTGCGCCTCTGGTAACGCCTGCTGCCGGCACTACTACATATTATGCAACAAGCACTTATGGGATTTGTACCAAAACCGATTCTGTAAAAATCATTGTTTACAGCGCCCAATTGAATATGCCGCCAGATACTACCATTTGTGGGGGAGAAAACCTGGAATTACTGGCGCAGGCCAATACCACCGGAAATTTTATTTGGTCGAATGGGAGCACAAATGGAGAATTGAGTTTGGATTCTCTTATCAAATCGGGAACGTATGCTGTGGTATTCAATTATGGCAGTCCCAATGCACAGTGTTCCACGCAGGATTCTGTGCATGTGACGGTTAAATCGGCTTTTAACCTTGGCATTGTGGCAGATCCTGCCCAGGACTATTACAACCTGGGAGACACCCTAAATTTAAGGGCCATTGTTTCGCCTACCATGAGTTTAAACGGATTTCAATTTTTCTGGAAAAACGGAACAGACGATATTGGCGGTAAATCGGAGGAGATTTCTGTCAAAATAAATGAGTCGGTGGAGGACACGGTGGTATTAACTTATTCTGTGACGGCAATAGGCCCCAACGGTTGCAGCAAAACAGCGCGTATTCGCGTTTATGTGATTCCACCGCTTATACGTGTCCCCAATGCGTTTACACCCAATGGCGATGGAAGAAATGACACCTTTAAGTTGTTGGCACTGAGTGGGAAAGCGCAAATTTTACGTATGACGATATACAACCGTTGGGGTTCAAAAGTATTTGAGAGTACTGATGCCGATGCGGAATGGGATGGCAAAACAGGCGGACAGGAGGCGCCGACAGATGTGTATATTTACCAAATCAGTTGGCGTGATGGCAGTGGCGCCTTGAAAAAACCGGAAGAGGGTCAGGTTTCACTCATCCGATAGATGGGGTAGATTTGTTGGTGGATTGAAAAGTTCCGTGCGATCCTGTAATTTTGTGGTTTCGTTTTGAACTAATTTCAGGACGATGCATGTTATCCTGGTGATTTATGGTTAAAATTGGAAATATTGAGCTTGGCGAATTCCCGCTTTTGTTGGCGCCAATGGAAGATGTAAGCGATCCGCCATTTCGTAAGTTGTGCAAGGCGCAAGGCGCAGACATGGTGTATACCGAGTTTATCAGTGCAGACGGGTTGATTCACGAGGCCAAGAATACCCTCCAGAAATTGGAGATATTTGATTACGAGCGTCCCATTGGCATCCAGTATTTTGGCGGCCAGGTTGAGAATATGTTGGAGGCTGCCGAAATTATAGAAGCCAAAAATCCTGATGTAATCGACATTAACTTTGGTTGTCCGGTTGCAAAGGTCGCTTGCCGAATGGCTGGTGCTGGTCTTTTGCGCGATATTCCTTTAATGGTACGGCTCACCGCTGAAGTGGTAAAGAGCACCCAAAAACCAGTGACGGTAAAAACCCGGCTTGGCTGGGATGAGGGCTCCATCAACATTCTTGAAGTAGCCGAACGCTTGCAGGATGTTGGAGTTCAGGCACTTAGCATTCATGCGCGCACGCGATCCCAGATGTACAAGGGAACTGCCAATTGGGAATGGATTGCTCGGGTTAAAGAAAATCCGCGTATGCATATCCCAATTTTTGGAAACGGGGATGTTGATTCTCCCCAAAAAGCGCTGGAGTATCGTCGGAAATACGGCCCGGATGGAATTATGATTGGTCGGGCAAGCATTGGTTATCCATGGATTTTTCGGGAGATAAAGCATTATTTTGAAACAGGTGAATTGCTCCCACCGCCAGATGTGCAGGAGCGGGTAGGCGCCGCCCGTCAGCATCTTCAAGATAGTTTAAGTTGGAAGGGTGTCAAGCTGGGCGTACTTGAAATGCGGCGTCACTACGCATCGTATTTGAAAGATTTGCCTCATATAAAACCCTATCGTGCACAATTGGTTACCCAAATGGAGCCTCAAATATTATTCGATATTTTGGCAGAGATAGAGGCTTTATACAGCACGATGGATCTTGACCAAATACTGGCCAGAACTTCAAAATTTCAGGAAGCAGTAATTGCCTAACGCTTATACACAGCATGTTGTTTTCAATTGCATTACAAGAGCGCAAATTGTTTGATTTGATTAGCCAAAGCGCGCAGGAATTAGGGGTTCCAGCCTATGTAGTTGGCGGGTTTGTACGAGATCGATTGTTGGGGCGAGCATGTAAAGACATTGATATCGTGTGTGTGGGGGATGGCATCAAACTGGCAGAAACGGTAGCATCTAAATTGTATCCAAGGCCAAAGGTTGCAGTGTATTCACGCTTTGGTACGGCCATGATCAAATACGAGGATACTGAAATTGAATTTGTTGGCGCTCGTAAAGAGAGTTATCAGGAAGACAGCCGCAAACCCGAAGTGTCATCAGGAACCCTGGAAGACGACCAGAATCGACGTGATTTTACCATCAATGCACTCGCCGTGAGCTTGAACGCATCTGATTTTGGGCATATCATTGACTCTTTTGGCGGATTACAGCACCTGGAAGATAAAATGATCAAAACGCCGCTCGAGCCAGGCGCCACTTTTTCCGACGATCCTTTACGTATGATGCGGGCCATTCGATTTGCTACGCAATTGAATTTTACCATAGAGCCCAATACATTTCAAAGCATAAATCGATATAAATCACGTATTAATATCATATCTAAGGAGCGAATTGCCACGGAATTGGAGAAAATATTAAAAACGCCAAAGCCTTCTGTTGGATTCAATTTGCTGTTTGATTGCGGTTTGTTGCAAATTATTATGCCGGAAGTAGCGGCATTGCAGGGCGTGGAGGACCGTTACGGGCGTGCGCACAAGGACAACTTTTATCACACTTTGGAAGTGCTGGATAATCTGTGCAAGCGCAGCAACAAC
>JAGWYI010000272.1 GCA_018969455.1 Bacteroidota bacterium
TACAGTACTTATGTATCCAAACTGGTATCCGATCAGTGTCTATCCTGCCATATTGCCGGTGGTTCACAAGAATCCAGCCCGCTCAACGGCTTTGATAACCTAAAAATATATGTAAACAGCGGCGCCTTTCTGGCGCGCATCAATGATTCTGGCAGCCCCATGCCCCCCTCTGGTTTGCTTCCCGATTGCGACCGCAACAAAATCCAGGCCTGGATCAATGCAGGCGCTGCCAACAATTAATTCATTTTAAATTGAAAACACCATGAAAAAAGTCCTCATTGGCATCGCTATTCTGGTTCTCGGCGGCGCCGCTTATGCATACTACCTTTGGAATATGCCCCATGAAAACATGGAACATGCCAAGGCCGACCTTAGCATCAATGCCGCGCAATTGTTCTCTGAGTACAACACCGATCAAACATCGGCCGATGCCAAATACCTCGATAAAACCATTGCCGTAAAAGGTACGGTCAAGGAAGTAAACAAGGAGGAAGGCGCCACCAAAATTGTGCTCGATACCGGAAGCGATTTTAGTGTGGTGTGTACGCTGGATGAACTGAGCAAGCACCCCCGCACCGATTTCAGCGTGGGAGAAACCCTTACATTTAAAGGAAAATGCACCGGTTTCAACCTGGATGTGCAGCTCGAACGCTGTGTGGAAGTAAAATAATTTTCCTTCATTAAAAAAAAGCTAATTCACTGATTATGAAATATTTCTACCTGCTGGTTCTTTGCTTTTTTGCCGGAACAGCGCGCCTCGCAGCGCAAAACGAACCCGATTTGCTTTCCCTGCTCGGAAAAGACGAAACCATTGATTATGCCACGGCGAGTTTCAAAACCTCACGCGTCATCAATGGCCACTCCATCGAAAATACCGCCCCGGGCGTTTTGGATGTAAAAATTTCGCACCGGTTTGGCCCCGTTCGCAACGGGGTGTATGATATGTTTGGATTGGATGGCGCCAACATCCGCATCGGCGCCGATTATGGCATTACCAACCATCTGATGGTTGGCTTCGGCCGCAACAGCCTCGAAAAAATGCTGGACGGGTTTGTAAAATACAAAATCCTGCGCCAGTGTACCGGAAAACGCAACATTCCTGTTACGCTTATCTACTTGATTGATGCGCAATTACGTACACAAAAATTTGCAAATGAAACCCGCACCAACTACTTTAGCTCCCGCTTGTACTATACCCACCAGGTTTTAATCGGCCGAAAATTCAGTGAAAGCTTCTCTTTTCAGTTGATGCCTACCCTGATTCACCGTAATCTGGTTGCAACCAAAGCGGATAAAAATGACGTGTTTGCCATTGGCGCCGCCGGTCGCATCAAGTTGACCAAACGGGTGGCGCTCAATGCCGAATATTATTACGTGCCTTCCGGCCAAATTGCGTCTCTGCCCTACCACAATTCGTTGAGTTTGGGCTTCGACATTGAAACCGGCGGCCACGTGTTTCAGTTCCATTTCACCAATTCGCGCGATATGACCTACAAAGGTTTTATCACCGAAACCGGGGAAGACTGGTTCTTTAAAAATAGCACTACGGGTAAATTGATGGGTGGTATGCGTTTCGGATTTAACATTTCCCGCGTATTTACCATCGTTAAACCCCGCGTACCCAATGCGTGGTAAGTACGTCTGAAAAAGCCCAGAAAGCTATCCGGCAAAAAGAAAGTGCCCTTAGAAATGGCTCTATCTTTGTCAGCCTATAAACGTTTTCAGGACGGTTTTTTTTAATCCTTTCTCTTTGAGGTTTTAAGGAGTGTGTAATCCTGCCTTCATGGTATCATTGTATACCGTCAAACTACGTTCCACCCCCTCATAAGTGGCTTCAAGCCATTGAAGCCCAAACAGCTGCGCATCCGGTAAAGCAATTCGAACTTTGCCGGATGTATTTTTTTTATCCTGTTGCATGGAAGCCCAAATGGATGGAAATGCCGACTCGGGGATGGGCTTCAGGGAAAAAAAGCGCTGCATCATCGTTAAAAGTTGGAGCAGAGGCAAATGTCGAGCCGAAATTGGGTCCAGCAGGCACTCGCAATACATGCCTATGACCACTGCTTCGCCGTGCGGAATGGGACTTTCGGTTTCCAGCCAATAACTTTCCACTGCATGCCCGATGCTGTGGCCAAAATTGAGCAGGGCACGCAAGCCGCGCTCCAGCGGGTCCAGTTGTACCACCCGCACTTTTACCGCAATAGATTGGTGCAAAACCTGTTCCCAGGGCAATTGTGCCGGATCGGTACAGGATAAGAGTGTACGCCACAAATTGGGCGCAGCAATGAGGGCATGTTTCAGCACCTCACCGAGCCCGCTGCGCAATTCGCCGGCAGGAAGGGTTTTTAAAAAGGCTGGATCGACAAAAACCGCAACCGGGTTGCCAAACAACCCGATTGCGTTTTTGATGCCGGAAAAATCAATTCCCAGTTTGCCGCCCACCGAAGCATCGGTCATGGCCAGCAAACTGGTAGGAATTTGAACAAAATCGAGCCCGCGTTTGAACGTAGCAGCACAAAAACCGCCCATGTCGCCAATTACTCCGCCCCCCACATTGAGTACCAGCGCTTTCCGATCCAGCCCTGCCGCCAGCATGGCATCCCATATCAACTTGCAGGTTTCCACACTTTTATACGCTTCGCCGGGCGGAATTACTACACCAGGCAGGGCTGTTTGGTCAAGCGCTTCCAAAACAAGGGGCAGGCAAGCCGTTTTGGTATGCTGATCGGATATGGTGAAAACCGCTGAATATTGCTGTTTTTTAAACCATTCGGCCAATTGCGTTTGCAACGGGCCCATCCAGATGGAGTATTCGTTGAGTTCAAATGCGGGAGTGCTCAATTTCCTTACGGTTTGCCTTTTTTATCAAAAAAACCGGCCTTGATGGCGATCATTTTGTTGTAATCCAGGTGTTTTTTCATCGCATTGTTCACCTGATCCAGGGTGAGGTTCTGCACACTATCTTCAAATTTTTTGTCCCAAAGCAAATCGCGATTGTAAAACAGGTAATTGCTCAGGGTGCTTGCCAGAGCGCCGTCGCTGGTGCGGCTTACTTTACGCGATTTCAACCAGCCAGATTTGGCGGCTTCCAATTCTTCGGCGGTAAAGCCGTCTTTTGTGACCCGTTCGATTTCTTCGCGGAATGCCGTTTCCAGCTTGCCCAGATTATCGGGATTGTAAATCATGTACGCATTGAAGGAAGCGTCTTTATCCAGCGGACTGGCAGAAAAACTGCCCCGTACGGTGTAACTGAGTCCTTCTTTTTGGCGAATTCGTACGGCCAAACGGCTGTTGAGGAAGCCGCCGCCCAAAATATAACCACCAATGGAAACGGCAGGATATTCGGGATCATCATTGCGCATGGCAAATCCGTAACCGGCCACATACACCGCATTGGATTTATCCGGCGTGTTGATGGATTCGGTTTTGGCAGGTACTGTGGTGTAGTCGTCCGCCATGCGTTCGTATTTTGCCGGGCTTTTCCAGCTTCCGAATGCCTCGTTCAAGGCTTTTTCGATGGTTTTCTGATCAAAATCGCCCACTATGGCGCCCGATGAACTGCTGGTACCTCCATAGAATTTTTTGTAAAAATCCTTTACATCTGCAAGTGTAACCGCTTTGGTTTCCGCAATTTGTTCTTCAATGGTATACACATAACGCAAATCGCCTTTGGGATATTCCGGATTGCTGATGCGGTCGAAACGGTTCCGTGCCAGCGATTCCGGATCCGATTTTTGTTCTTCCAGGCCTGCCAGTTCTTCTGTTTTCAGTTTTTCGAATTCGCCTTCCGGGAAGCTGGGTTTACGGAGCATTTCACCGGCAAGTTTGAGCACTTCCGGAAGGTGCTCGCGGTCTGTTTCGATGCTTACAATCAGGTTTTGATCGCCACCGAAAATACTGACCCGCGCTTTGAGTTGGTCGAGCGTTTCCTTGATTTTTTGGCGATCTTTGGTTTCAGTTCCTTTATCCATCATTTGCGCTACAAATCCGGAAATGATGGATTTATTTTTCATCGCTTCGGCGGTACCGAACCGGAATGTAAGCTGTGCAGTAACGGCATCGCCCCGGTTTTCCTTGGAAAGCAGCGCATATTGCATGCCATTGGGCAATTTACCGCGCACCGTGCGTTTTTCGATGTTTTCAGGCGATGGGTCGAAGTCTTCGCCCTGCGAAATGGCTGCGCGGCCTTTGTAGCCTTTCAGTACATCCTGTGCGTCGGGAGCGAGGGGAATTTCGGCGCGATCGGGATTTTTGTCGGGTATAAAATAGCCCAAGGTGCGGTTGGATGGTTTGAAGTATTTGTTGGCTACGGAAAGTACATCTTCTGGCGTTACTTTTTCGATTCGGTCACGGTAGAGGAAAATCAGGCGCCAGTCGCCAATGCCGATGTAGTTGCTCAATGCCAGGCCCACGCGATCGCTCTGTTTGAAGAACATTTCCTGATTTTTGAGAATGCGTGCTTTGGCTTTTTCCACTTCATCGGCTGTTGGGGGTGCTTTTTTCAAGCCATCGAGCACATCGAGCATGATCATCCGGGCGCTGTCGAGCGAGCCGCCCTCGCGTACCTGTGCGAGGAAGTAAGTCCAGCCTGCCTCGGCATTGCCATTGGATGCGCCGCCCACAGAAACGGCTTTTTTAGTCTCCACCAGCGCTTTGTACAAGCGGCCGGAAGGCTCGTCGGTGAGCAAATTGGCCAAAACCGACAAAGCCGGATAATCGGGGTGCGCGCCTGGAGCGCCGCGGAAAAAGCTGGCAAAAACCTGCACATCACCCGAGCGGCGCAGGGTAACGGTGCGTTCCCCATCCTGAACCGGTTCCTCGGTATACGTAGGCACCAGTTTGCGTTCGGGGCGCGGGATGGCGCCAAAATACTGGTTCACCAAATCCAGGGTCTTTTGCTCGTCAATTTTTCCTGTTACCAGCAGCACAGCATTGTCGGGTTGGTAATATTTATGGTAAAAAGCCTGCAGGCGCTCGATAGGCGCTTTTTCAATGTCCGATTTTTCGCCGATGGTCGTGTGGCCGTAGTTGTGGAAATTGTACACTGCGGCAAGAATGCGTTTGAAAAGCACACCGCCGGGGTTGTTTTCGCCGGATTCATACTCCGACCGCACCACCGAGAACTCGCTTTCGAGGTCTTTGCGGGCGATGTAGGAATTGATCATGCGGTCGCTTTCGAGATCGAGGGCCCAGCGCAGGTTATCGTCGGTAGCGTCAAACGTTTCAAAATAGTTGGTGCGGTCGAAAGAGGTCGTGCCGTTGGGGCGGGCGCCGTGTTCCGACAATTCCTGCGGGATGTTGGGATGTTTTGGAGTTCCTTTAAATACCAGGTGTTCAAGCAGGTGTGCCATGCCTGTTTCGCCGTAATCTTCGTGCCGGGATCCCACCTTGTAAGTAATGTTTACGGTGATAATGGGTTTGGAAGCATCCGGAAACAACAAGAGTTTCAATCCGTTAGGGAAATTGTAGGCGGTGATGCCTTCCACTTCGGTTTCCTTTTGTACGCCCGTGGGCAGGCGCAAGGCATTTTGTGCCTTTGCCGCAAACCCGGCGAGGAAAATAAAGCCTGTTAAAACCAACAGGCGCAGGTTCAAATTTTTCATAAAAAGCGATTTTAAATTTGGGTGAAATGTCGGACGATGTTATAAATTTTTTGTCAAATGATGGAACAATAATAGACGATCCATTCAATTTGGACCCTGCCCGACCATTTTACAGTTGACGTATGGATGCCCAATTGGGATGTATTGCTGCATCATCTTTTGATTTTTTAAAGGCTTTTAGATTATAAAATGGCTTTTTAATGAGAGCGATGAATAATTCTGCCGAGTTTTTGATTTTCTTTTTGCGTTTCAATAGTTCCACCGAACTTTGGGCCCACAAATCGCTAGCCACCACCACGTATGTCCCTGATTCAATACAGCAAAAAAGGTTTTAAGGAAGCAACGCTGCTCCAATTGTACGAACAACTCGTAAAGCCCCGACTCATTGAGGAAAAAATGCTCAACCTGCTTCGGCAGGGCAAAATATCGAAATGGTTCAGCGGCATTGGCCAGGAAGCCATTGCCGTTGGCGCCGCCATGGCCCTCGAGCCTGATGAATTGATATTTACCATGCACCGCAATCTGGGCGT
>JAGWYI010000273.1 GCA_018969455.1 Bacteroidota bacterium
CGGGCAAACTGAAGCGTATTGCACAAATAGACCGCACAGCGGTACCAGCCGGACAGAATGACACTGCTCCGACGGATTTGGGTAACTGGGAATCTTCCGGTATTTTGGATGTATCCTCTTTGTTTGGCGTAACCAACAACAACATTCTGATGGTAGCGGTTACGCAGGCACATAGCGTGAGCGGCGGCCCAATTACATCGAATAATTTGACCGAAGGTGGTCAGATTTTGTTTATCAATGGCAACCGTCCATGCGAATTGAAACTTCAAGACACCTTTGCAGTTTGTCAGGGTGGACTGATTGAAATCAAGTCGCCATTGGAGTTCCAGGGTTTCCAAACAACCAGCGGTATTGTATCTACCTTGCAATTTACCCAATCTGGTCAGTACACCGTAAACGCTATCAGCCCGAATGGTTGTGTCGCTTCTGAAGTCGTAACCGTTGTTGTAAATCCATTGCCAACAGTTGAATTGGGCGCCAATGGTCAGCCAATCTGTTCTGGCAATACCATAACACTTGATGCGGGCAACCCGGGTTCAAAATATCTGTGGAGCACCAACGCAACGACCCAAACTATTTTAGCAACAGCGGCGGGAACGTATACCGTAACGGTAACATCTGCAGCAGGTTGTACGAAATCAGACGACATTGTTATCACACAGGGAATAACACCAGTGGTTAATATAGGCGCTGATAAGTCCATCTGTCAAGGCAAAGTAACTACCTTGAATGCAGGTAATCCAGGCGCTTCGTTTGCATGGTCAAACGGTCTCACAACCCAGTCCATCACCGTAAGCACTGGCGGTACTTATAGCGTAACGGTAACAAATACCGATGGTTGTACAGCATCCGACAATGCAGCGATTACCGTGAATCCATTACCAGTGGTTAACCTTGGTCCAGATACAACGGTATGTACCAGCAATTTGCCACTTACACTTGGCGTTTCTGGCGCCTTCGCTTCCTACTTCTGGAGCACAGGCGACCCAACACCAACGACTCAGGTAAGTGCTTCTGGTACTTATATCGTAACGGTTGTGGATAGCAATGGCTGTGAAAATAAGGATGATATCAAAGTCACGGTTGTGGTTTGTTCGGCTACACAAGAGCAATCCTTAACGGGCGAAATGAAATTGTATCCTAACCCGTCAACAGGGTTGGTAAACATCCAACTGAATAAGTTCGAATCGGGTGAATACCAATTGAGTGTAACAAGCGCAGATGGACGTCTGGTTCAAAACCAACGCCTGGTTGTAGCGGGTGATCATGCTTCACTGCCGTTGAATCTGACTTCGGCATCAAAAGGCATCTACATCGTCAAATTGCAATCTCAAAACGGAATGCTGGTACGCCGTTTGGTGATCCAGTAATCCAAATTACCATGGTTTTTCGGCTGCATCGAACGTTCGATGCAGCCGATTTTTTATGTTTACAGGAACGCTGCTCGAAATGCCGTATGTATTGCCATATTTGGTGCTGATTTTAAAAGGTTTTGCCAATTATCGTGCGCAAATGCATGGATCGTGGTGGGATATGCCAACACCCTGAAATGCCGTTAAATTTTTGATGGATTATGAAACCAATGCCATATTCAAAAAACACCTTACTCCCTACTTTGGGAGCAATTTTGGCGCTTTTTATCTTATTATCTTCCTTTGCGGATAATCCGCCCAACGGCAATACCGGAGCGCCTTTTAACGATCGATGCAACAATTGTCACCTCGGATTCAATCCAAATGGATATAGCGGAATTGTTGAACTCTCGGGTCTGCCAGGCATTGTTCAGCCAGATAGTACCTATCTGTTAACCCTTACAATGACTCCTACGGGCGGATCACCGCTGGAAGCCGGATTTCAAATGGTGGCTGCCGATGTAAAAAATGCAAATGCAGGTGTTTTTCAATCTGTTGATGTATTTACAGGGGTAGATTTTGCGGGAAATCGCTATTACGTTGAACATAGAGAACCCAAGGTTTTTATAGGCAATAACCCAGTATCCTGGACCTTTAAATGGGTTGCTCCGGCTATGGCCGCTTGTAATACCATTACTTTCTATTATGTAGGTAATTTTTGCAACGGAACCGGATCCGGAGGTGATTGGTCGTATTATTTAAATAAAACTGTGCAATTATCAAACCCTCCCCTAAGTGGAATTCCAGATACGATTCAAGCGCCAAATTGCCCAAACGAAAGCAATGGTACTGCAAAAGTTATGCCGCTTAATGGAAAAGCGCCTTATTCTTATTCATGGTCAAATGGCCAAAACGCGCAACAAGCAATTCAACTTGCCGCCGGCAATTATACGGTGACCATTGCAGATGCAAGTCCGTGTTCAAGCATACTAACCATACTGGTGCCCGATGGGGTTGATACGCTTCCTCCAAGCATAAACTGCCCAAACGGGGTAACAGTTTGTGCAGGAGACACCGTCGTTTATGCAGATCCAATGGTTATAGACAATTGCGATGAAAATCCAGAACCCCCTGTTCTATTATCAGGCCAAAACTCAAATACCATTTTCCCGGAAGGGACAAGTGTTGTGGTGTTTCAAAGCACCGATTTTGCAGGAAATACTTCAAGTTGCTCTTTTACAGTCCAGGTGCAAAACCCGCCCGCAATTACCCTCGACTCCATTTTCAATGACATCGATACCTTGGGCTTAGGCGCTATTTACGTGACCGCCGATAGTACCGTAAGCAATTATTTTTGGAAAAAAAACAACGTTTTTTTCAGCAATCAAGCCGATTTAACCGGGCTATTCAGTGGCGTATACACTTTATATGTAACAAATAACCTGGGCTGTATCGATTCAATTGCGGATATCAATTTGATAAATACTGTTGCAATTCAGGGGCCGGGATATCAACAGGAAACCTGCTCAATCCGCCCCAACCCCGCACAGCGCCAAATCGAATTGTACCCCGTTTCCCATCCAATTAAAAGCATACAGGTTTTTAATCAGGAAGGAAAAGCCGTGTCCTGTTGGTTTAAAACGACCCCCAATACTGCGTTTATAGACATTCAACACCTCATTCCGGGTGTTTACAACCTGTTTGTGCTGTTTAAAAACAACCAAACCCAACATTTTATATTTATCAAGGAGTGATCTAAAACAAACAAAACGAATTCTTTTTATAGTCAACGCAAAGTGGTTATGAAAACAGTTGTCTTCTAATTCATTGAAAATCATTTTTTTATCCATCCATCCTTCAAATCCATTTAAATCTAGGTATAATCAGGCAAACCGCAACTCCCGCCAGGCCTTTTGCTGTGCCTTGCTCAAAAACGTCCAGGCAACAATCCGCGCAGTTTTATTGCCGGTACCCATCGGAATCGTTTTTACTTCAGCCGCCGCTGCAGCCACCAACGCTTCCTGCACCGCTTTCAGGTTCGATTGTTTGGAAACCAGGGTCGTAAACCAAAAACAGGAATGCATAAACTGCCGACTCTGCTTGACCATATCTAAAATAAAGCCGCGTTCGCCGCCTTCACAAGTAAGTTCGCTCGGCTGTCCGCCAAAATTTTTCACCGGAACCTTCATTTTGACCTTCTTTTTACCCCTTAAATTGGCCAACTTGCGTAAAGTGCCCGAATCTGCCTCCTCCATGCTGGCATGAAACGGCGGGTTACAGATGCTAAAATCAAAATATTCTCCTTCCTGTATAATACCGTAAAAAATATCCTTGGGGTTGCTTTGTAAACGACAGGCCACCTTTCCTGATAACACAGTATTGTTATCCACAATTTTTTGGGCCGACTCCAACGCAACAACATCAATATCCGAACCCACAAACGACCAACCGTACGCCTTGTTGCCCACCATCGGGTACACGCAATTGGCCCCAATACCAATATCTAAACATGCTATTTTGGGGCCAACCGGAATTTTGCCAAAATTACTACCGCCCAATAAATCGGCCACATGGTGCAAATAATCCACCCGGCCCGGAATCGGCGGACACAAATAACCATCCGGAATATCCCAGTACTCAATATCATAATGGAGTTTCAGCAAAGCCAGGTTTAGCATTTTTACTGCCGCCGGATTGGCAAAATCAACCGTAGCGTCGCTGTATATATTCCGGGTCACAAAGGGCGCCAAATCCGGACAAACCGCAACCAATGCCGAAAAATCGTACCGCTCCCGATGTAAATTGCGTGGATGTAATTTCGGCTTGACCTGCGGATGCACTGTTTTCCCTTTCGACATTGCTCAAATTTTTAGAAAAACACAAAGATAGCCCCAATTTTTCAATCGCTTGCGCTGGGTTCAACCCAGTGTACCTTTATCACAACCCGACGATCGTTTCCTTCAGTTTTTCTAGTGGCGAAACATAATTATCGTGGTATGTGTCCACTAAAATTCTTGTTATTGAAGGTTTTATAAATTAAAGATTACCTAAAAGGCTAAAAATTAGCCTTCCCAAAAGCGAAACTTTTGAGAAGGCCAAAATTTATCGTATATCGCACAATTACAATACAATCCTACTGCAATTTCAAATGAAACTTTCCTTCCGTTAAATTGATTGCCGGGTCCAAACCCCAACTGTTCGGAGCACTGATGTTATTGCCAATGGTAAAAAATTGAAAACGCCCCTGCACAATTCCTTTGATCGAATCATACGATACCACTTCAATAAAATGGTCGGTTCGGGTGCTGTCAGCATAATATCTACCAATTAATTGGTCTTGATCCTGGGCAACAAGAAGAACCATTTGCGGGATTAGGTTGTTTGTTGTGTCAAGACCTATATATTTTTCCAAGATGTATTTTCCAGGTTTTGTTGGAATATCCTTAACAAATGCAGTAAATGACCGCGCGTAGTAAGTCGTGTAGTTCATGTACAATTTAAAAACGTCTTTTCGTTTAGGGTAATAAAACTGATTTGTTGTTAATGGCCAATGTTCACTGTTGCTCGTGCAGGTACATTTTCCCAACTCAATCACATCTTTTATGGTATCGGTTGGGCTGACAGGTACTTCCTGAGATTGCTCCTTTTTGCAGGCTTCGCCCAGGAACAGCAAGGCGAGAAAAAAACATGGAAGATATCGAAACATGGCTTATTTTGGATTTTGAATGATGAATTTTAAAGATTTTGTTTCTGCGCTTGAAATCAGCTGCAGCGAATACAGCCCGTTTTTCAATCCTTTTGCATTTAATTGATACAGGCCCTGTTCTACCCTGATGGCCATTCCAGCGAACATCAAGGCGCCGTTGGCATCAAAAACATTTACCCGCAAATTGGGCTCACGGTTGTTGTATTTTATCATTTATTTTGCCACAAAATGGCCTTCTCAAAATTTTCGCTTTTGAGAAGGCCATTTTTTATTGCATATCGCACAATTACAATAAATCCTACTGCAACTTCACGTGAAACTTCCCTTCTGTTAAATTGATTGCCGGGTCCAAACCCCAACTGTTCGGAGCACTGATGTTTTTACCAATGGTAAAAAATTGAAAACGCCCCTGCACAATTCCTTTGATCGAATCATACGATACCACTTCGATAAAATGGTCGGTTCGGGTGCTGTCTATTTCATAGGCTCCGATTAATTGATCTTGATCCTGGGAAACAAGAATAACCACTTGTGGGATCAAATTATTGGGATTGTCAAGGATTTTGTATTTTTCCAAGCTGTATTTTCCGGGCTTCGTTGGAATATCTTCAACAAAAGCCGTGAATGACCTCCAGTAATACGTGGTGTAGTTCATGTATAGTTTAAAAACGTCTTTTCGATTCTGATAATAGTTTTGGCTTGCTGTTAATGACCATTTATCCTTGTTATTCAAGCAGGTACATTTCCCCAATTCAATCACATCTTTTAAGGTATCGGTTGGGTTGACTGTAATTTCGGGTGCTTGCTCCTTTTTGCAGGCTTCACCCAGTAGCAGTAGGGCGAGAAAAAAACATGGAAGATATCGAAGCATGGCTTATTTTGGATTTTGAATGATGAATTTTAAAGATTTTGTTTCTGCGCTTGAAATCAGCTGCAGCGAATACAGCCCGTTTTTCAATCCTTTTGCATTTAATTGATACAGGCCCTGTTC